>CANFGA010000139.1 GCA_947446335.1 Oxalobacteraceae bacterium
CATCGATGCCGGCGGCACCCGCACGCGCTGGGCCTTGGTTGCTGGCGATGGCACGCTGATCGGCGAAGGGCAGGTCGCCGGCTTGTCGGCGCTGCAAATGGCCAGCCCAGAAGGGTGCGCCGCGCTGCAAACGATCTTGGCGAGTCTCTGCCGCGACGCGCTGGCGCTGACTGCGGGCCGGCCGCTGCGCGTGTGCGCCGGCTTCACTGGTTTGGGTGCCAGTGTCGATGGCCTCGCGTTGCAACGCTGGCTGGCCGACCCTCTGGCGATCGACACGGATGGCGTGACCCTGCGCAGCGACATCGAGATCGCCTATCTGGACAGCTTTGGCGCAGGCAGCCCGGGCCAGGGCGGCCCCGGTTATCTGGTGTATGCCGGCACCGGTTCGATCGCCGCCTGGCTTGATGCTGAAGGGCAATTGCAAAGGGCCGGCGGGCGCGGTTTCTTGCTCGACGATGGCGGCGGCGGTTTCTGGATCGCGCGCGAAGCGATGCGCCTGATCTGGCGCCGCGAAGACGAAGCGCCGGGCAGCTGGCGCAACTGTGCGCTGGCGCAGGCGGTATTCGACCATGTCGGTGGCAGCGGCTGGGATGATTCGCGCCAATTTCTGTATGGCCAGCAGCGCGGCGCGATCGGCCGCCTGGCGCTGGCGGTGGCCGCTTGCGCCGAGCTTGACCCGGATGCACGCGCCATCTTGCAGCAAGCCGGCCTTGAACTGGCGCGCCTGGCGCTGGCCCTGATTGCGCGCCACGGGCCGCGCCCGGTCGCGCTCGCTGGCCGCGCTGCCACCTTGCACCCTGCCATCGGTGACGCGATGCGCGCCGCTTTGCCTCCCGGCATCAGCATGCGGCAACGGGAAGTGCAAGGCCACATCGCGGCCGCGCGCATCGCCGCCGGCGCCGTCCCCTGCTGAAGCTTCAAGCCGGCCAATGCCGTTTGATGATCGCGGCCAGCTTGTCGAAGGCCGGGGCGATCTGTTCGCTGGGCACGCAGGCGTAGCCCAGCATCAAGCCGCGCCTGGCGTGATCGGCTTGCATGTAATAGCCCGACAAGGGGCGCGCGACGATGCCGGCGGCGCGCGCCTCCAGACTGATGGCGACATCGTCGCAACCGTCGGGCAGGTGTACGGCCAGATGCAGGCCGGAAGCGCCGTCCGAGAAATCGATCGCGCTGCCGAAATGCCGGGCGATCGCCTGTTGCAGCAAGCCCAGCCGCTCGCCATACAGCAGCCGCATGCGCCGGATATGCGATGCCAGATAGCCTTCGGTCATGAAATCGGCCAGGATCGCCTGGGTGAAGACCTGGCCGCCGCGATACAGCTCGGCATGGCCGGTGACAAAGGTCTGCGCCAGCGCTTCCGGCACCACCAGAAAACCGATCCGCAAACCCGGAAACGCGGTCTTGCTGAAGGTTCCCATGTACAGCACGCGTTGCTGGGTATCGAGTCCTTGCAGCGAGGCCAGCGGCCGGCTGCCGTAGCGAAATTCGCTGTCGTAATCGTCTTCCATGATCCAGGCCTTGTGGGCAGCCGCGTATTCCAGCAACTGGCGCCGGCGCGACAGGCTCATGACGGTGCCCAGCGGATACTGGTGCGACGGTGTCACAAAGATGAAGCGCGGCGGCGCTGTGTCATCCTGCGCCAGTTGCATCCCTTCGCCATCGACGTCCATCGGCACCGGGGTGATCCCCAGCGACAGGCAGACGCTGCGCGTGCCCCAGTAGCCCGGTTCCTCGACCCAGGCCTGGTCGCCCTGCTCGCCGAGCAGCCGAGCGGCCAGATCGATCGACTGATGGATGCCGGTCGTGATGATGATTTGCCCGGCGCTGCAATTGACCGAGCGCGATACCCGCAGATAATCGGCGATCGCCTCGCGCAGCGGCAGGTAGCCGCCGCCGCCATCGTAGGTCAGCAGTTCGGCGCGCGAACGGCGCCAGTGCTTGTTTTGCAGGCGGCTCCATACCTTGCTGGGAAATTGCGTGACATCGGGCACGCCGGGCATGAAGGCGCCCCATTGCAGGGCGCTCACGCCGGCGCGCGCGATCAATTGCGCGCCGCGCTCGGACAGGCCGAGCGCGCTGGCCGGCAGGGCGCCGGCGGGGCTGGCGCCGGTGGCGTCGGCGATCTGGTCCGGTGCGGTATCGGCGATGAAGGTGCCGGACCCGGCGCGTGTTTCCAGATAGCCCTCGGCGATCAATTGCTCGTAGGCGTGGGTGACGGTGTTGCGCGACATCGCCAGTTCGCGCGCCAGTTCGCGCGACGACGGCAATTGCAAGCCGACCGGCAATGCGTGCGACAAGATCGCGGCGCGCACCACCTGGTAAATCTGGCGATTGACCGGCTGCAGGCTGCCGCGCTCGATGCGCTGCAATAGAAAATCCGGTAGCGAAGCGATGCGCAAAGTGGCTCCATCAAATAAATCAAATTGGCTCTGAAGTATAACGCCAGATTCCTATTAATATATATCAATGGCAATGCTAATTGGCAACTCGTTGTCAAATCCAATGGCGCTGGCAGTTTGCCAGTTGCAGAGTTGCTGCGCTTTCTACATCCCACCCACACACACTGGAAACACCATGGAATCAAGCAATCAAGCCTTGCAACAGCGCAAAGTAGCGGCCACCGTACGCGGTGTCGGCGTGATGACCCAGATTTTTGTCGACCACGCCAAGAATGCTGAAGTGTGGGATGTCGAAGGCAAGCGCTACATCGATTTCACCGGTGGCATCGGCGTGCTCAATACCGGCCATTGCCACCCGAAGGTGGTCGCTGCGGTTGAAGCCCAGTTGAAGAAATTCACCCATACCTGTTTCCAGGTCTTCCCTTACGAAGGCTATGTCGCGCTCGCTGAAAAGCTCAACGCGATGACGCCCGGCACCCACGAAAAACGCACTGCGTTGTTTTCGACCGGCGCCGAAGCGGCTGAAAATGCGGTCAAGGTGGCGCGCGTTGCCACCGGTCGCAGCGGCATCATCGCCTTCTCGGGCGCCTTTCATGGCCGCACGATGATGGGCATGGCGCTGACCGGCAAAGTGGTTCCCTACAAGGTTGGCTTCGGTCCTTTCCCATCGGATGTCTATCACATTCCATTTCCAGTGGCGCTGCATGGCATCACCGTGCAGGAATCGTTGACTGCGCTCGACCGTCTGTTCAAGGCCGACATCGATCCGCAGCGCGTGGCTGCGATCGTCATCGAACCGGTACAGGGCGAAGGCGGTTTCTATCCGGCGCCGCCGGAATTCATGCAGGAATTGCGCGCAATCTGCGACAAGCACGGCATCTTGCTGGTGGTCGATGAAGTGCAAAGCGGCTTTGCCCGCACCGGCAAGATGTTCGCGATCGAGCATTACGACGTCGTGCCCGACATGGTGCTGATGGCGAAAAGTCTGGCCGGCGGCTACCCCTTGTCGGCCCTGACCGGCCGCGCCGAGATCATGGATGCGGCAAATCCGGGCGGCCTCGGCGGCACTTACGCCGGCAATCCGCTGGCAGTGGCTGCGGCGCTGGCCGTGATCGATGTCATCGAAGAAGAAGGCCTGATTGCACGCGCCAATGTATTGGGCGCGCAATTGCGCGAGACGCTCGGTGGCCTGCGTTCGAGCATCCCTGAAATTTCCGATGTGCGCGGCCTCGGCGCGATGATCGCGGTCGAATTCCAGCATCCAGAGAGCAAGTTGCCCAATCCTGAGTTCACCAAAAAGGTGCAGGCGAAGGCACTGGAACTGGGCCTGGTCTTGATCAGCTGCGGCGTGCATTACAACGTGATCCGTTTCCTGATGCCGCTCACGATCGAAGACGATGTGTTCCAGGAAGGCTTGGACATCCTGGTGCAAGCAATACGGGCTTGAACATCCGGTCCGAGCACTGAAAATGCAGTAAAAAGAGAAACCAGGAGATAGAGCAATTCGAATTGCCTCCCTGGTTTTTTGATCAAAATGGAGACAAAAACCATGCACGATATCGTATTTCAGCACCGACTTGCCCGGCACTCGCCGGCATCAGGCCAGCCAATTTTCAGCGTCGATTCTGGCGCAATATTCCCCCACTTGCATTGCCATTCCTGAGCACCGTAGCGGTTTTTCGCGGGCCGGGATTGCAGCCTGGCTGCGCACCAAAAATGCACCATCTGGTCGCTCGATGTGAATAAATTTGTTGCATCGATGGCATCGAAGACGCTATGGTGCCCCGGACCATAAAATGGCAGCTGGCACGCATTTTGCATATATATTGTCATGCGACTGAATGCGGCATTTTCAAGCGGCATTCTGGTGCAAAAAACACCGTTTCATCAGCAAGAATTTTGCTGAACCACTACCGAACACTTCACCGATTTCTGGCGTCATGGAGACACAATGTTGAATCAGGAAAATGCCGTATTGGATGCAGCGCGCGATGGCGCACAGACCAATCCAGGCCGCAATACACGCGATACGCTGGTGTCGTTCGAGGGCGTCCAGAAAACCTACGATGGTGAAAATCTGGTAGTCAAGAATCTCAATCTGGAGATTCAGCGCGGCGAATTTCTGACCTTGCTCGGGCCGTCCGGTTCGGGCAAGACCACTTGCCTGATGATGCTGGCCGGTTTCGAATTTCCGACCGGCGGCACCATCAAGCTCGACGGGCAATTGCTCAACAAGGTGCCCCCGCACAAGCGCAACATCGGCATGGTTTTTCAGAATTACGCGCTGTTTCCGCACATGACGGTGGGCCAGAACGTCGCTTATCCTTTGCAAGTGCGCAAGATGGCCAGCCACGAGCGCACCGAAAAGGTGAAGAAAGCGCTCGATATGGTGCAGATGAACGCGTTTGCCGATCGCTATCCGGCCCAGCTCTCGGGCGGCCAGCAGCAGCGCATTGCGCTGGCGCGCGCGCTGGTGTTCGATCCGAAACTGGTGCTGATGGATGAGCCGCTGGGCGCGCTCGACAAGCAATTGCGCGAACACATGCAGCTCGAATTGAAAGCCTTGCATCAGCGCCTGGGCATCACCTTTGTTTATGTGACGCACGATCAGAGCGAAGCCTTGACGATGTCGGACCGGGTCGCGGTGTTTGATCAAGGCATCATCCAGCAACTGGCGGTGGTCGAACACTTGTATGAATATCCGGAAAACCAGTTCGTGGCCAGCTTCATCGGCGACAACAACCGCTTTGTCGGAACCCTCGAATCGGTCTCCGGCAAGCTCGCCGGGGTACGCTTGCCGGACGGCTCCTTGCTCACCGGCACCAACGTCAATGCCCGCACCGGCCAGGCCGCAGTCGCTTGCATCCGGCCCGAACGCATCGTTCTGGGCACGCTCGATGCAGGGGCCCCGAATGCGCTCAAGGCACGCGTGAGCGGCTTGATCTATTTTGGCGACCATGTGCGGGTGCGTTGCACGCTGGCCGGCCAGGATGATTGCTTCATCAAGTTGACGCTGGGCGATCCGGCGTTGATTGGCCTGGCCGAAGGCAGCCTGGTCGCGCTCGATTTGCAACCCGAGCGCTTGCGCATCTTTGCCTGATTTTGATCCGATTTTATCCACCCACCCACCCGTTCGAACTATCCACTGGAGTCGTCATGATGTCATTGAAGAAACCCCTCTCTTTTGCCTTGCTCGCTTTTCTGGGCGCTCAGGCGCATGCAGCCGAACTGACGGTCGTCAATTTTGGCGGTGCCAATGGCAACGCGCAAAAAGCCGCTTACATCGAGCCGTTTGAAAAGCTCAGCGGCGCCAAGGTGGTTGCGGTTGCCTACAATGGCGAACTGGCCAAGGTCAAGGCGATGGTTGAAACCAATAGCGTGAGCTGGGATGCGGTCGAGCTCGAAGCGGGCCAGTTGGGTCGCGCCTGTGAAGAAGGCTTGCTGGAAAAAATCGACTTCGCCAAGATCGGCAAGAAAGCCGATTTCATGCCGGAAGCGATCCACGAATGCGGCGTCGGTGCCTTCGTCTGGTCCACCGCGCTGGCCTACAACGCCGACAAGCTCAAGGTGGCGCCGACCGGCTGGGGCGATTTCTGGAACGTGACCAAGTTTCCCGGCAAGCGCAGCATGCGCAAGGGCGCCCGCTACAACCTTGAATTCGCTTTGATGGCCGATGGCGTGCCGACCAAGGATGTCTACAAGGTGCTCGGCACCAAGGCTGGCGTCGAGCGCGCATTCAAGAAACTCGATCAATTGAAGCCGAACATACAGTGGTGGGAAGCCGGCGCGCAGCCGCCGCAATTTCTGGTCGCTGGCGATGTCGTGATGACGACCGCTTACAACGGGCGCATCGATTCGGCCCGGCGCGAAGGGCGCAACCTGCAGATCGTCTGGTCCGGCAGCATCTTCGATCTCGATTACTGGGTGATTCCAAAGGGCGCGCCGAACAAGGCTGTCGCCGAGAAATTCATCGCTTACGCCAGTTCGCCGGAAGCGCAAAAGAATTTCGCCGGAAAGATCGCCTACGGCCCGGTCAACCGCACGGCCTTGCCTCTGCTTGACGCCAAGACGCTGGCCAGCTTGCCTACCGCCAGCGCCAACATGAAGGATGCCATCGGCAGCGACTTGAAGTTCTGGACCGACCACGGCGAAGATCTGGAACAGCGCTTCACCGCCTGGTTCGTCAAGTAAGTCGTCATCGCGAGCGCCGCATGCACAGGTACACCCTGCACGCGGCGCTGTTTGACCGTGCGCCGATGGCGATCCCGTCGGCCACCTTTTTCATCGTTTTTTTAACTTTTCACGGATTGAATCGATCATGACTTCCATCGCATCCGGCAGCGCGCCTTACCATGCATCGCAATCATCATCCGCGCCATCCGCACTGCAGCTCAAGCGCGACCTGAGCCGGGCGCAAATGCGCAAGCGCGGCATGGCGCTGGCTTTGATCGCACCGCTGGCGATCTTCCTGATGATCACGTTCGTGGTGCCGATCGGGGTCTTGCTGGCACGCGCCATCGACAACCCGGAAGTGGCCACGACCTTGCCGCACACGATCAAAGCGCTCGCCGATTGGGACCACCAGAATGCCCCTGCCGATGGCGCCTTCATCGCGCTGGCAAAAGACTTGACGCTGGCCAGGCAGGAAAACAGCGCCGCCACGATGGCGCGCCGCATCAATACCGAAATTCCGGGCGCGCGCTCGGTGATCATGAAGACGACGCGCGCGATGCCGCTGCAAGACGAAGACGGCAAGGCCGTCCCCGCGGCCGGCATCAAAAAAGCACTGATCGAACTCGATGCCCATTGGGGCCAGCCAGAATACTGGCGCGTGATCGCCAAGAACGGCTCGCATTACTCGCCGTATTACCTGCTGGCCTCGGTCGACTTGCGCCAGGACAGTCTGGGCGTGATCGAGAAAAAGCCGGCCGGCGAATCGGCTTACCAGGAAATCTTCGGCCGCACCTTTTTGATCAGCCTGATTTCGACGCTGTGTTGCCTGGCGATCGGCTATCCGCTGGC
>CANFGA010000140.1 GCA_947446335.1 Oxalobacteraceae bacterium
CAGGCTCAATTGGGGGATGTCGCTTGCAAACGCGCGCGCCGCTGCCCCACCAATTGAACCTGGACCCTGACGCCGCTGGCAACACGAGCTTGGTCGCTTCCCATGAGCCTGGTTCCTGACGCCCTTGCCACGTTCTCGATCGAACCTGCTATCGTCAGTCACTGCTGCCAGATACACAATTTTTTCGGCAAACTCATACCTGAGGCCACTGTCGCTGCTTGCCAATTGCCGCTATCCACTTTTCAGACTGGTTCATCCCTTGGATACAGTCACCATTTCCACCGCCCTCAGTCATCTATCCATCAATCTGACATTATCTATGAATACTGACATTGCTCAGAATAACTAGTTTTGTCAACTTCTTTACTCTTATAATATGTCTTATTGAAATATTATTTATCCAAGTAAATTTTTTGTGGCGACTGCAGTTTTGTACTCCTGCGGAGCAATCAACGGATGCGGGATTGATTATTGCCAATCCGCGTATTCAGCAAAAAAACCTTGAAAACTTTTTAAAGAAATAACATTGGCGCGCTGTAATGGATGTGAGCGGCGCTCCTGCGCTGTCATTCGCTACAGGGCTTGTGCAACAAAATAGCCTATCAGGCTCGCTTCAACAGGTTGAAGACTCATGCAATTTTTGTCAAAAAATCATTTGAAACGGTGGGGCATCGTTGCATTGCTGCCGGTGCTGACGGCGTGCTCGCTGTCGCCTGGCATGCGGATGGACGACAAGTATGCCGATGCCAAGACCGATGCTGCAGCCGAGGCAGCCGGGATGAAGCACATCACGCTGGAACTGGTGCAAGCCGAGCGTCGCGAGCGCGAACAGGTGCCCGGCCAGGATATCAGCGCCCTGGTGGTCAAGGCGAAGCCATACCTGATCGGCAGCGGCGACATCTTGAATATCATTGTCTGGGATCATCCGGAAATCACCGGTGTGATCACGAGTTCAGTTGCAACTCTCAATTCATCGGGTTCCGACAATACCAGTCTGGGCTTCCTCGTCGGCCCGGATGGCTTGGTGCAATTTCCTTATGCCGGCAAGCTCAAGCTCGCAGGGCTGACGCCCGATCAGGCGCGCAGCCTGCTGATCAGCAGGTTGGCGCGCATCCTGAAAAATCCGGACGTGACGTTGCGGGTGCAGGCGTACCGCAGCCAGCGCATCTACATCGACGGCGAAGTCAAGGCAACCGGTACCCAGACCATCAATGACATCCCGATGACCATGATGGAAGCGCTGAACCGCGCTGGTGGTTTTTCTGTCAATGGAGATCAGAGCAAGATCCGCATCACGCGCAACGGCACCACTTATCCGATCAATTTGCCGCAACTTGTTCTGCAGGGTCTCAATCCGGCCGATGTCATGTTGACCGATGGCGACGTGCTGCGCGTCGTCTCGAATGAGGAAAGCAAGATCTTCGTGCTAGGTGAAGTCAGACAGTCGATGACATTGCGGATGCGCAATGGCCACCTGACGCTCAATGAAGCGCTGGGCGACGCGGGCGGCGTCAATCCGCTCAGCGGCGAAGCGCGTCAGGTCTACGTGGTGCGCAATGGAGAAGACGCTCAACCCATCGTCTATCACCTGGACGCGCTGTCACCGGTGGCATTCGCCCTGGCCGAGAATTTCGAACTCAAGGCCAGGGATGTGGTGTATGTCGATACCGCAGCAGTGGCACGCTGGAATCGCGTCATCAGCCTGATCTTGCCGAGCGCCACAGCGACATTGACGTTGAATCAAGTGAAGACCATCAAGTGATAGAGCGCGTCCTCGTCATTTGCATCGGCAATATCTGCCGCAGCCCGATCGCGGAAGGCTTGCTGGCACGCGCCTGGCCCGACAAGACCATCGTTTCAGCAGGAGTGGGCGCGCTGGTCGGCCATCCGGCGGCGCCGATTTCGGTACAACTGATGTTTGAACAGGGTATCGACATCAGCGCGCACCGCGCCCAGAGCGTGACATCGGTCCTGGTCAGGGCGGCTGACTTGATCTTGACGATGGATCTGGCGCAAAAGCGTCACATCGAGCAGACGTACCCGACGGCGCGAGGAAAAGTGTTCAGGCTGTGCGAGTTCGATATACCAGATCCGTACCACCAGGACATCGCGGTGTTTCGCCAGACTTATAACTTGCTGTCCCAAGGTGTGGATGCGCTGACAGCGCGTGTCGCACACATCGATTAACAGCATCAGATCACTCAAACAACGATGAATCCTCCTCTACAGCAGTCAGCGCCGATCAACCAGCAAGACGACGATGAAATCGATCTGGCCAGCTATCTAGACGTATTGTTCGATCATCGCTGGATGATCACCATCATCACTGTGCTCGTCACCTTGTTGGGCGCCGCTTACGCGATGATGGCCCAACCGGTCTACCAGGCAAAAATGCTGATCCAGGTCGAGGAAAGTCCCAGTTCGTCAAAAAGCATCCTCGGCGATGTCTCTGCCATGTTCGATGTCAAGACCGCCGCGACTGCTGAAATTGAAATATTGCGTTCGCGTATGATCGTCGCGCGCGCTGTCGACAACTTGCAGCTCTACATCAGTGCGCGCCCAGTCTACTTTCCCGTGATCGGCGCATGGCTCGCAGGCCGCAACAAGTCCTTGTCCGAGCCCGGCTTGATGGGGCGCGGTGGCTATGTGTGGGGTGCGGAAAAAATCAACGTTACCTTCTTCAATGTGCCGGAGACGTTGGAAGGTGCGCAATTCGTGCTGACCGCCGGTGCCGGTGGCAATTACAAATTGACACAGGAGCAACAAGCAATCGCATTGGAAGGGAGGGCGGGGGTGACTCTGAAGGCGAATGTCGCCGGCGGCGCCATCGGGTTGCTGGTACAGAGTTTCGCGGCCAAGCCGGGCGCCCAGTTCCTGCTGAGCGCCAGTTCGCGGCTGGCAGCGACTCAGCGTGTACAAGGCGCCATTTCCATCGGTGAACAAGGCAAGGGTTCCGGTTTTCTCGGCATGACACTCGAAGGCGGCGATGCCAAGCTGACCAGCGACACGTTGAATGAAATCGGGCGCGAATATGTGCTGCAAAACGTCGAGCGCAAATCGGAGCAAGCGGAAAAATCTTTGTCCTTTCTGGACAAACAATTGCCTCAGATGAAAGAGGAACTGGAACAATCCGAGACTACGCTCAATGACTTTCGCAAAGCCAGCGGCACCATTGATCTGGCCACGGAGTCTACCTTGTTGCTCGGTCAGTCGGTGGCGTCCCAGGCTTCACTGACGTTCCTCAAGCAAAAGAGGGAAGAACTGCTGGTGCGTTTCACGGCCAATCATCCCACCGTTCAGGGGCTCGATAGCCAGATGGAACAAATCAATGCCGAAACGCAGCGTATCGCCGAGCGCATCAAGACGCTGCCTCTGCTGGAGCAGGATGTGCTGCGCCTGACTCGTGATGTAGTGATCAATACCGCCTTGTATACTTCAATATTGAACAGCGCGCAGCAATTACGTTTGGTCAAAGCTGGCATGGTCGGCAATGTGCGGCTGATCGATCCCGCCGTCGTGCCTGGCGTCCCTATCCGGCCCGACCGCAAGATGTTGATCGTGATCTCTGTCGCTCTGGGCTTGCTGCTCGGTGTGGTGTGCGCCTTCATCAGAAAATCGCTGTTCGGCGGCATCGAAGATGCGCACGAGATCGAAAAGGCGCTCGGCTTGACCGTGTATGCCAGCGTTCCGTACAGCAAGGAGCAGGAAACCTTGCATCAGAAAATGACGACGAAATCAAAGAACGTGTCGGTGCTGGCGCAAGCCGATCCGCACGACAGGTCGATCGAAAGCTTGCGCAGTCTGCGCACCGCGTTGCAATTTTCTATGCTTGATGCCACGAGCAACATCATCGTGATCACCGGTCCCACACCGGCGATGGGCAAGTCCTTCATCTCGGTCAATTTCTCCGCCGTCCTGGCGGCAGCAGGAAAAAAAGTTCTACTGATCGACGCCGACTTGCGCAAGGGCCATCTGCACCAATACCTGGGACTGGATCGGAAAAACGGCTTGTCCGACCTGATCGCTGGAGGTTGCAGCCGCGAGCAAGCGTTGCACAAGAGCGTGATCGAAAACGTCGACTTCATCGGCACCGGCACCTTGCCGCCGAAACCATCCGAATTGCTGATGCACAGAGACATAGGCACGCTGCTGGCGAGTTTTTCCGAGAGCTACGACTATGTGCTGATCGACACCCCGCCAGTGCTGGCCGTGTCCGACACGCTGATCCTCGGCGCCCACGCCGGCGCGGTCTTCATGGTTGCCCGGGCTGGCGTGAGCAGCATGGGAGACATCAAGGAATCGGTCAAGCGCTGCAACCAGGCCGGCATTCCGATCAAAGGCATCATCTTCAACGGCGTCATGCACCGCCCTGGCGGCTATGGCTACGGCTATGGAAGATACCGCTATGCGGAATACAATTACTGATCAGATGTCAGGTTTGCGGTAGCGCTGCCAGGTGCCGGTGGCTTTGCCAAGCGCCAGTAACATCTCCAGGTGACAGGTTCGACCAAACATGAAGCGCGTTTGGTCGAGTCTGTCCCTTGGCGAAAGCACGTATGGGCTAGCCTGTCCCCTGGCAATTTTCATGATAGAGATCTGAAAGGCATCAGGCTAGCTCGGGCCAGCGGCAGCATCAGGTACCAGGCTCGATCGGGGGCGATAGGTCGGCCAACTTGCGTGACAGTAACCCCGATTGAACCGATCACCTTCGAGACGCTACAGCGCACGACCGCACTGGCGCCTGCAGGAATGTTACAGAAACAAGCCTTCAATTTCCTTCACCCGCAAGTTTACGGTCTCGACGCTGGCGCGTGATTCCACGTTCAGTCGCAGCAGCGGTTCGGTATTCGAGGCCCGCAAATTGAAGCGAAAGTCAGGAAACTCCAGGCTGATGCCATCGGTGCGGTCGATGACCGGGTTCATAGTCGCGAAATGGTTCAGAACGCGCTCGATGATCGGTTCCACCGCAGCCACCCGATAGTTGATTTCGCCGCTGCATGGATAGGCGGCGACACGCTCGCTGACCAGCGTCGACAACGGCTTTTGCGTGCGCGACATCAGTTCAGCCACCAGCAACCAGGGAATCATGCCGCTGTCGCAATAGGCGAAGTCGCGGAAATAATGATGAGCGCTCATTTCGCCGCCGTAGATGGCGTTTTCAAGGCGCATGCGTTCCTTGATGAACGCATGACCGGTCTTGCTTTGTATCGGCACGCCACCGGCGCCTTCGACGATGTCTATCGTGTTCCACGTCAGGCGCGGGTCGTGAATGATTTTTTCACCGGGTTGCTTGGCCAGAAATACCGCTGCCAGCAAACCGACGATGTAATAGCCTTCGATGAACTCGCCGCTTTCGTCAAACAGGAAGCAGCGATCGAAATCGCCATCCCACGCGATGCCCATGTCAGCTTGGTGCACGCGCACGGCATCGGCCGTCGCGGCGCGGTTGCCTTGCAACAGCGGATTGGGGATCCCGTTCGGAAAATGCCCGTCCGCTTCATGATGCACCTTGATGAATTCGATCGGAATGGCCAATTGCGCGAAGCGCTCTTCGATCGCGTCCAGCACATGGCCGGCTGCGCCATTGCCGGCATTGACGACCAGCTTCAAGGGACGAATCGCAGCTGGATCGATATACCCCATCAGATGCGATACGAAATCTGGCAGGATCGATAGCGTGCTCAACGTGCCGCGCCTGGTCACCGCAGCAAAATCGTTCGCTTCAGCCAGTGCCTGGATTTCCTTCAAGCCGGTATCGCCGCTGACCGGGCGCGCCCCTTGGCGCACCAGCTTCATGCCGTTGTAATCGAGCGGGTTATGACTGGCGGTCACTTCGACGCCGCCGTCGACATCGAGATGAAAGGCAGCGAAATAGACTTCTTCGGTGCCTGTCATGCCGATGTCGATCACGTCGGCACCGCCGTCCATCAAGCCATTGGCCAGTGCCAGTTTCAGCGCCTCGCTGGTCAGGCGCACGTCGGCGCCAACCACCACCTTGCGCGGCCTCAGGTGCTCAGCGTAGGCCCGTCCTATGCGGTAAGCGATATCTTCATTGAGTTCTTCGCCGAGCTTGCCGCGAATGTCGTAGGCCTTGAAACAGGTCAAATTCATCAGATTAGTCCGTAAGTGTTTTGGAAACGCATGATGTCGTCTTCGTCATGATTGGAGGTAATTTGCAGCGCCGCAGCCGGTATCGCAACTGCGGCATTGCGCCCGAAAGGCTCCAGGATGAACGAGGGGGCCAAGTTAGCCTGATTGACTTCACAAAATTCATTTTCTGTTGTGAAAAAAATTTGCGCAGTGTTAAATTTTAAACATGAAGTAATACTACAAAGGTATTTTATTGCGCCGCACAAAAAGTTGCAATCATAAAAACAAAAAATATTATTACAAGGTAACTATATGTTGGCCGGAGAGAGGCGGTTTGATCGGGTTCGCAGTCTCGTGTCGAGGGTGGCCGGTTCGATCGGGGACACTGTACGCGAATTGGCCAATCTACCGCCTCCCGACCCAGTCTGGCACCTGATGCAGCTGCTCGGCCCGACTTGGCCTGGCACCTAATACTAAACATAAAAATTGATTTAAGATTTATAATTTAAACATTATGTTCATTCATCATGATCCCATGACAAAAAAAACGCCAACCTTTACAGCAATACCCACCATGGTCGCCGAGCGTCTTGCATCATGGGGCATGTGTGTTCGCAAGCAACGGATTGATCAAAGGATCAGGGCGCGCGACTTGTGTGGCCGGTTGGGTATCTCGCACCCAACCTTGCAACGGATGGAGCGCGGTGAGTCCACGGTCAGCGCTGGAACCTACCTGGCGGCGTTGCATGTTTTAGGCGTTCTGGAGCATGCGGCGCCAGGGCTCAGGACTGATCTCTGGCATATGGACAATCCAGCTGGCCGGGCCCGCCCCGAGGCCGAACATGACGATGACTATTTCTAATACAAACAAACCTTTGTACGTCTACCTTCAGCGTCCGGACAACGGGGTATGGGTAGTTGCAGGAAGGTATAAAACTGATCCGGTGACCGGTGCCGGTCTGTTCCGGTATGCCGCAAGCTATTTCGATGCCGGTCTTTTTTGTTCGATTGACCCGGTCAACCTGCCGTTCATTCCCGGTGACATACGGCAGCTGCAGCGTTATGGCGGCTTGCATGATGTGCTGAGAGAAGCATGCCCTGACTCTTGGGGCCAAACAATGCTGCGCCGTCAGCATGGCTTGCCTGATGGTTGCAGCGCTCTGCGTTATCTTGTCTTGTCTGGCAATGGAGATCGCTGGGGCGCACTAGCCGTTGGCACATCGACCAAGCCGAACGTGGCCAAACTTTCCAGCCCCCGGCTGCCGCAGTTGGAAGCGTTAGTTCAGGAATTGCTTGCAATCGCCGCAAACCAGCCACCGGTCAA
>CANFGA010000141.1 GCA_947446335.1 Oxalobacteraceae bacterium
CTGCCGGAATTGTTCGGCGGCTCAGCCGACCTGACTGGTTCCAACCTGACCGATGTGGCAGCCTCGCAGTGGGTCAACCATGAGGGCAGCGGCAATTATCTCAGCTACGGCGTGCGCGAATTCGGCATGGCGGCGATGATGAACGGGATGGCACTGCATGGCGGTTTCATCCCTTACGGCGGCACCTTCATGACGTTCTCGGATTATTCGCGCAATGCGATCCGGATGGCGGCATTGATGCAGCGGCGCGTGATCCACGTGCTGACCCACGATTCGATCGGCCTGGGCGAAGACGGCCCGACCCACCAGCCGGTCGAACATGCGGCCAGCCTGCGCCTGATTCCAAACAACCGCTTGTGGCGCCCGTGCGATGGCGTCGAAACGGCTGTGGCCTGGCAGGCGGCCATTGCGCGCAACGACGGCCCGACCTGCCTGGTGCTGTCGCGCCAAGGCTTGACGCCGTTCGAGCGCAGCGCGGCGCAAGTGCAAGACATCGCGCGCGGCGCTTATGTGCTGCTCGACACACTTCTTGCGCCGCAGGTGGTGCTGATCGCGACCGGTTCCGAAGTCGAGATCGCCGCGCTGGCTGCCGTGCAACTGGGTCTGCAACAGATCGCGGTGCGGGTCGTTTCAATGCCTTGCGTCGAAGTCTTCTACGCTCAGGATCAACGTTACCGCGACACGGTGCTGCCGCCCGGTATCCCGCGCGTGGCGATCGAAGCCGGCGTGACCTGGTTCTGGCGCGCCGTCGTCGGCGAGACCGGGATTGCGCTCGGCATCGACAGCTTCGGCGCATCGGCCCCGGCGCAGCAACTGTACGAGCACTTCAAGCTCACGCCCGAGCATGTGGCGGCCGCGGCACTCAAGCTGATCGAAACAAGGTAAAGCCGAACCGACAGCAGACAATTCATTCACAACACAAAGGAACACATCATGTCCCTCGTATCCCTGCGCCAATTGCTTGATCATGCCGCCGAACACCAGTACGGCGTGCCGGCATTCAACGTCAACAATCTCGAACAGATACTGGCCATCATGCAGGCGGCCGATGCCTGCGACAGCCCGGTGATCCTGCAAGCGTCGGCCGGCGCGCGCAAGTATGCCGGCGAAGCGTTCCTGCGCAAGATGGTCGAAGCGGCGATCGAAACCTATCCGCACTTGCCTGTATGCATGCACCAGGACCACGGCGCCAGCCCTGCCGTATGCCAAGCGGCGATGCGCTCGGGCTTTTCGAGCGTGATGATGGATGGCTCGCTGCTGGAAGACATGAAAACACCCTCATCCTACGATTACAACGTCGCCGTCACCGCGCAGGTCGCCGCTTTCGCCCATTACATCGGCGTCTCGGTCGAAGGCGAACTCGGCTGCCTTGGCTCGCTCGAATCGGGCCAGGCCGGCGAGGAAGATGGATCGGGCGCCGCCGGCATTTTGTCGCGCGAACAATTGCTGACCGATCCAGCCCAAGCTGCAAATTTTGTTGCGCAAACCGGCGTCGATGCGCTGGCGATCGCGATCGGCACCAGCCACGGCGCCTACAAGTTCAGCCGCAAACCGACCGGCGACACGCTGGCGATCAACCGCATCCGGGAAATCCATGCCCGGATACCGGATACCCATCTGGTGATGCACGGCTCGTCGTCGGTGCCACAGGAATGGCTGGAGATCATCCGCGAGCATGGCGGCGAGATCAAGGAAACCTATGGCGTGCCGGTCGAGGAAATCATCGAGGGGATCAAACACGGCGTGCGCAAGGTCAACATCGACACCGACATCCGGCTCGCGATGAGCGGCGCGATGCGGCGCGCGATGGTCACCCACCGATCCGAATTCGACCCGCGCCAGTTCTTCAAGGATGCAACCGAAGCAGCCCGTGACATCTGCCAGTTGCGCTTCGACGCCTTCGGCTCCAGCGGACAGGCGGGCAAGATCAAGGTGGTTCCGCTGGAACAGATGGCGCGGCGCTACGCAGCGCGCTGACTGCGACGGGCAGGCGATCAAGACTTGTCCATCGCAAAAATTTCACAAGCGGGCCAGGAGTCTGACATTGGCCTGAGTTCTGCGGACCGGGCCAGGTCAAGCTTCTTGCCTGGTCAGCAATTTTTTATGCATAATGATCACATCGACATGCACTCAAGTGTCGTCAACGAGACTCCATCAACCGCTCCATTTTTCTCCAGAACCCATGAATGACATCCAGGAACGCATCGCAACCAGTTTCCGGGCACAAGGCTTGATGGCAACCTTGGGCGCACGCCTGGTCTCGGTTGCTGACGGCGAAGTGCAGATCGAATTGCCGTTTTCAACACAGATTTCCCAACAACACGGCTATGTCCACGCCGGCGCAATCACCAGCGTGGTTGACAGTGCATGCGGGTATGCGGCATTGACCAAGGCGCCGCCCGGGTGCGAAGTGGTCAGCGCCGAGTTCAAGATCAATTTCGTGCGTCCTGCGATCGGCGAACGCTTCCTGGCCATCGGCAAGGTGCAAAGTTCGGGCAAACTGCTCACCGTCTGCACCGGAGAAGTGCGGGCCTTGTCGGGCACCACGTGGAAAGTGGTTGCCATCATGCAGGCAACGATGGTCAATGTGCGTGCGTAAGCCGATGGTGCAGCCTCTGCGCTGTGACGAAGTACCAGCGGAGAATCGGAACACGGAACACGGAGCGGCAGGTTTCAATTTTTTTCGAGTCTCATGTTGGCTACCGCACTGAAATTCAACAGGTTTCATTCTATATTCGGGGAATTTACCTGAAAGCTATTTCATGCCTATCCTACGCACCGCAAGCACTTGCATTTTCCTGGCCCTGCTGGCAACCGGATGCAACAAGGCCAGCGAGCCGCCAAAACCGACTGATTCACCGATAGATCTGCCCCAAGCGGCGATGCCGCAATCGGATGCAGCGATCAAGCCCACCCCGCTGGACCAGGCAGCAACAACGTCCGATTCCACCAGCCAGTCGCAGGCGAATCCGGCAGAACTGAGCAAATCGCAGGAGTCCGCCGCCATGCCGATGCCGGGACAAGCGAATGATCATTCGATACCAGACCCTCTGAACAAGGCCAGCAAATAGAAGGCGTCCAGTTTCAATTTGCAGTTGATGCTGTCAGCAAGTGCTGGTCAATACCCGTTCGGAATCACCAAGGCCGCGCCATTCTCGCCATTCTTCCACGGCCCGCTCCATTCGGTTCCGCCCTTGCCCTTGCCATCGCCTTTGCCTTGATCGCTGCTGGCTTCGATGCACAGGCGCCCGCCGCACCTGGCCAGCTTGATCCGGGCGCCCTTCTTCGCCAGCACGGCTACCTGCGTCTGGAGATGGGCGACCTCGCCCTGAAGCTGGGCTTTTTGCTGCGCCAATTCGGTCACCTGAAAACGCTGCAGCCAGATCGACATCCACGCTACGAGCATGAACGTGGCCAGCGTGAGCGCCAGCGCGGCGCCGGCGAGCGCGGCCCATTTCCAGCCGAACGAGGCTGCAGCCTTGTTCAACTGTTGTTCGGCCTGCTGCGCCTTTTCCGCCACGCCAGAGAGCTGGTCCAGCGTTGGCCTGGCAGCGGCATCGATGAGCGTCGCGGCCACGCCTGACGCATTGTCCAGCGCCCGCTGGAGCGCGATGTCGACGGCGGCACCGACCGCTTTTTCGGCTGCTTTTTGCAGCGCCGGCGCGGCATTGCTGGCCGCCTGTTCCACCGATGCGGCGCACTGCCCTACCGACGATGCGGCATTCTGGGTCACCTTGGTCGCGACCGCCAGCGCGGCGATCTGCCCCTTCAGTTCGACCAGCAATTTTTCCGTGGTCCTGGTCTGCTGCTCGCTCGTATTGAGCAGCGCGGCCAGCATTTCTTGCGTTTGCATAGGGTCCTGTTCGATCGTGATGTGCTGGCATCAGGATAGCAGCTATCGCACCCTTTTTTGCTTGCTGCAGAGTATAAAAAAACAAGATTGGTGCATCAGGGGCAAGGCCAGGTCGGGGCCAGCGGCAATTCGATGACGAATTCGGCGCCGCCCTGGTCATGGTTGCGCGCGTACAGCTTGCCGGCATGCTGCTCGATGATGCCGTAGCTGATCGACAAGCCCAGGCCGGTGCCCTTGCCGACCGGCTTGGTCGTGAAAAACGGATCGAACAGACGCGACAGATGCTGCTGCGCGATGCCGGGGCCGTTGTCGCGCAAGAACAGCGTCACGCTGCGCTCGCCGATCTGCGCGCTGATCCAGAGCTGCGGCGCGGCATGATCGGATGCGGCGCCGTAGGCATTTTCAATCAGGTTCATCAGCACTTGCAGCAGCTTGCCGGCGCTGCCCATGACCAGCAATGGCTGCGGCGTCCAATGCACGACGAACGTGGATGACACGCCCTTGCTGATCCATTCGATGGCGCGCTGCATGACGGCATTGAGATCGACGGCGATGCGCTCTTCGCGATCGAGCGCCGAAAAGCGCTTCAAGCCATTGACGATCTCGGCGGTGCGCTGTGCCCCTTCGAGCGTGCCTTCGATCAGCGATGGCAAGTCCTGCAGCAGGTGATCGATGCGCAGCGACTTGCGCAAGGCCGGGGCCACGATTCCCTGCCGGTCCAGTTCCGCCACGTAGGCGGCGAGGCGCTCGCTGTAGCGCTTCAATGCATGGACATTGCCCAGCACCACGCTGATCGGATTGTTCAATTCGTGGGCGACGCCGGCCACCAGGCGTCCCAGCGACGCCATTTTTTCCGAATGCAGCAGTTGCTGCTGGGTGCGCTTGAGCGCTTCGTGGGTATCGTTCAATTGCTGATAAGCGCGCTTGAGTTCGCCCATCGGGCGCCCGATGAAGACATAACCGGCATGCCTGCCGGCGCCATCGAGGCGCTGCGTGCAATTGACATCGACCGGCACCGCGGCGCGCTGCGCATCGATCAAATCGAGCTCGATGACGGCGCTGCCGCCTTGCGCTGCCGTCTGCAAGATCACGCGCTGCATGCGCTCGCAGCTGGCAGCGCCGAGCAGCAGGCGAGCGACCGGCATGCCGAACAAC
This sequence comes from Oxalobacteraceae bacterium, assembly GCA_947446335.1. Classification (GTDB taxonomy): domain Bacteria; phylum Pseudomonadota; class Gammaproteobacteria; order Burkholderiales; family Burkholderiaceae_D; genus Janthinobacterium. The sequence goes on from CANFGA010000141.1 coordinate 5,009, forward strand.
GCCCCCTCGCTCAAGCCGGTCAATTCGCGCAGCGCGGCATTGGTTTGCTCGATCTCGCCATCGCGGTTACAGACGATCAAGACATCGGACATCGCGGCCAGCACACTGAAGACGAATTGCTGCGAACTTTCCAGTTCCTCGTTCTTTTGTTCGAGCGCGATCTCGTCGCTGACCAGTTGCGAATAGACTTCATCCATCTTCTGGATCACGTCGATCCAGGTCGCTTCGGCGATGCCTTCCACCGCAGCGTCGGCGTCGGCAAGCAAGCGGGCTTGATCAGCCTGATTCATCCAATGCGCCAACGCATCTTTTTCGGCGGCGGGACTGGGCATCAGTGCACCGTGCACACCATGCAGGGATCGAACGAGCGCACGATGTGCTGCACCGCCACCGGCGTTTCTTCGCCCTCTTGCACTTGCGCACCGACCAGCGCCGCCTCCAAGGCGCCCGGCACCCCGCTGGCGTCGCGCGGCGAAAAATTCCATGAAGTCGGCGCGATGATCTGGTAATTGGCGATCTTTCCATTGCGAATCGATACCCAGTGTCCGAGGCTGCCGCGCGCCGCCTCGGTCAAGCCGACCCCGTCCGCATCCAGCGGCAAAGGCGCATCGGCAAACCAGGGCTGATCGAGGCGCAAGTCCTTCAGCCATTGCTCCATCGCCGGCACCACCAGCGCCAATTCCAAGAGACGCGCCAGCACCCGCGTATAGACCGTCCCGCCACAGCGCTGCGCCGCATCGCGGATCAAGGGATGGCCGTGCACCAGTTGGCGCGCCAGAGCGCCCGTTTCCAGCACCCGCCCTCCCAGGCGCGGCGCCTTGTTCCACGTATAGGCGTCAAGCTTGTCGATATCGGGCAGCGTCACGCCCTTGGCCGGATGCAGCGCGCCGCTGGCGTCGAACAACCAGGCGTGGGTCGCGTCCTCGGAAATCGCGGCGGGGTCCAGCGGCTGCACAGCGTCAGCGCTGGCGTTCCACAAGCCGCGCGCAAACAGCGTCTTGCCATCGACATCAGGGTACGAGCCATTCGACATGTACAAGCCCGGCCCCGGCCCCATCCGGTCGAGCTGTTGTTGCCAGGCCAGCGTCAGGAACAGGCGCAGATCGCCCTTGTCGGGCGCCGCCGTCGCATGCCAGGCGCGCAGCGCCGCTTCGCTGTCGAGTCCGCCTATCGCCTCCAACGGCGCGCCGAACAGCGTCTGTTCGAGAAAGGCGCGAAATTCGCGCACCAGCGCCAGCAGACGCAAGCGCTCGCTGGCATCGACCGCGCGCGAGGAGCCGCCCGGCTGTATCGATTGCGTGTGCGGCCATTTGCCGCCCAGCGTACCGAGCAGCATGAACCAGCGCTGGCGCGCCGCCAACGCGAGGCGCGCATGGCGCCCCTGCATCGCAGTGAAACGCTCGACGACGGCGCCGTGCCACGCTTGCTGCGCATAATAGGCGCGCGCAAAATCGGGCATGAAGAACAGATAGAAATGGGTCAGGTGATCGGCCAGGTTTTCAGTGGCCAGCATCAGGTTCGTCACCAGCTGACCATTCGGCGGCGGCGCAGCATCCATCGCATCGGCCAGCGCGCGCGCTGCCGCAACGGACTGCGAAACCGAGCAGATGCCGCAGATGCGCGGCACGTAGACCAGCGCATCGTGGGCCGGCTTTTGCTGCAGGATTTGCTCGAAGCCGCGGTACATCGTCGCATTCACATGCGCGCTCTCGACCCGACCATCAGTCACTTCCAGGCGTACTTCCAGGTCGCCCTCGACCCGATTGAACGGACCCACGATCAGTCTGCTCATTGCTCACTCCTGCTCATGGCTTGCCCTTTCATCCGGTTGAACGGCCCCACGATCAATCGGCTCATGGTTTTCCCTTCAAGCGCGTCTTGCGGATCGCCGGCACCTGCACCAGATGGTCGGCTACCGCGTTTTCCCGCACCCGCTTCGGGGTAGCCGACTTCGACAGCGACGCGAGCGCGACGAACCAGGCCTTGGGCATGTCGGTCGGCAAGCCGATCGGTATCCCGGCGATCTTGGGCGTCATGTGGAAGGGATGGCCCGGTTCCTCGAAGCCAGGTTCGGTGCAAGCGATGCAGGCATAGCCGCCGCGGGTGCAAGAACCCTCGCCATTCCAGAGCCGCGTATTGCAATCGGCATGCACTTGCGTACCCTTGCAACCCATGTTTTCCATCATGCAACCCAAGTCCGAGGGCTTCACCGAGCTGGCCTTGAATTCATAGAATTCGTTGCGAGTGCAGCCGTGATGGACCAGGTGATCGGCGTAAAAGCGCGGCCGCCCCAGAGCATCCATCAAGCTCGCGTCGAACAGGCCGGCCGCCAGCGCCATCAGGGTATCGAGCACCCAGTTCGGATGGGTCGGACAACCGGCGATATTAATCAC
>CANFGA010000142.1 GCA_947446335.1 Oxalobacteraceae bacterium
GGACTGGAAATTCTTGGCTGCAAGCATCTTGTCATACAAGGCGCGCGGCAGCGCTGCGCCGGTGGCGACATGGGCGGTCATGTGTTGCAGCACTTCCCATTCCCAGCAGAAATTTTCCATGAATTGGGACGGCAACTCGACCGCATCCCACTCGACGCCGGAAATGCCTGATACGCCGATGTCGTCGACCTGGGTCAGCATGTGGTGCAAGCCATGGCCGAATTCGTGGAACAGCGTGATCACTTCATCGTGCGTGAGCAAGGTCGGCTGCAGTTTGCCGTCGATGGTCGCAGGTTCGGTGAAGTTGCAAGTGATGTAGGCGACCGGCGTTTGCAGCGCGCCGCTGGCCATCACGCGTCTTCCGCGCGCATCGTTCATCCAGGCGCCGCCGCCCTTGCCGCTGCGCGCATACAGATCGAGATAGAATTGGCCGATCAGTTTGCCTTCTCTTTCGATCCGGTAAAAGCGCACATCGGGATGCCAGGTGCTGGTGGTGTCGGATTTGATGGTGACCGAGAACAGCGTTTGTACCAAGCGGAACAAGCCGTCGATGACCTTGGGCTCGGGAAAATATTTCTTCACTTCCTGGGCCGAGAATGCATAGCGCTGCTCTTGCAGCTTTTCGGATGCGTAAGTCACATCCCATGATTGCATCTGGTCCAGACCGAGTTGTTCCTTGGCGAAGGCGCGCAGTTCAGCGAGATCCTGCTTCGCGTAGGGGCGTGCGCGCAGCGCCAGGTCTTCGAGGAACTCGATCACTTGCTGCGGGCTTTGTGCCATTTTCGGCACCAGCGACACTTCGGCAAAATTTTGATAATCGAGCAATTTGGCTTCTTCGTTGCGCAAATTGATCATCTTGATGATGTTCTGGGTATTGTCCCACTGTTCCAATTGGCTGAAATCGACCCCCAGTTCCGAGGCCTTGGTTGCATTGGCGCGGTAGATGGTTTCGCGCAGCGCGCGCTTGTCGGCCAATTGCAAAATAGGAAAGTACGATGGGAAATGCAGCGAAAATTGATAACCGCTCTTGCCATCCTTTTGCGCAGCAGCGCGCGCGGCTTGCTTGACGTCGTCCGGCAAACCGGCCAGATCGGCTTCGTCGCTCACTTGCAGTTTGTAATCGTTGGTCGCATCGAGTACGTTTTCGGAAAAGCGGGTCGATACTGCGGCTTGCTCTTCCTGGATCTTGGCAAAGCGGGCTTTTTTATCTTCCGGCAAGTCGGCACCACCCATGCGGAAGTCGCGGATCGCATTGTCGATGATGCGCTGGCGCGCCGGGCTCAAGGTGGCAAATTCGGCACTGGCCTTGATCGCCTTGTATTTGGCGAACATCGCTTCGTTTTGCGACAGCGAGGTCCAGAATTCGGTGAGCTTGGGCTGATTCTCGTTGTAGGCGGCGCGCAATGCTGGCTGGTCGACGACATGGTTCAAGTGGCTGACAACGCCCCAAGCCCGTCCTAGCGCTTCGCCGGCATTTTCCAGCGGTTCGATGAAGTTATCCCACGTCACCTTCTCCATCGGCGCTTCCAGTTGCGCGACCACGGCGCGGCTTTGCTCGAGCAAGGCGTCGATGGCGGGAGTGACATGCTCCGGCTTGATGGCGTCAAAATCGGGCAAGTCCGAAAAATCGCGCAAAGGGTTGGTGGTCGTGGTCGTCGGTGTCGTCGTTGCTGTCGTCATTGTCGCTTTCCTTGGTTGCTCAAGCGCGCCCTGAACGGGCGCTGCGTTGAGTTTTTAAATTCGATTATTGCGTTCGGCCGCTTCGACCGTGTTCATCAAGAGCATCGTGATCGTCATCGGTCCCACGCCGCCCGGCACTGGCGTGATGCGTGAAGCAATTTCTCTCACTTTCGAAAAATCGACATCGCCGCACAATTTTCCTTCATCGTCGCGGTTCATGCCGACATCGATGACGATTGCGCCCGGTCTGACCATCTCTGCGGTGAGCGTGTTGCGGCGCCCCACGGCGACCACGATGATGTCGGCGCCGCGCGTATGCTGTGCCAGATTCGGCGTCGCACTATGGCATATGGTCACGGTTGCATTCGCTTGCAAGAGCATCAGTGCCATCGGTTTGCCTACCGTATTGCTGCGGCCGATGACAACGGCATGCTTGCCGCGCAAATCGACACCGGTGCTTTCGATCAGCTTCATGCAGCCGTACGGTGTGCAAGGCCGAAATCCCGGTAATCCGGTCAGCAATTCGCCGGCGCTCAGCACCGAGTAGCCATCGACATCCTTGCTGGTGGCGATCGCTTCAATCACTTTGTCCGGGTTGATATGGCGCGGCAGTGGCATCTGGACCAGAATGCCGTGGATGCGGCGGTCGTTGTTCAATACATGAATGCGTTCCAACAATTGCTCTTCGGTCAAGTCGGCGTCATAGCGCTCCAGGATCGAATGAAAGCCGACATCGCCGCATGCCTTGACCTTGTTGCGGACATAGACTTCGCTGGCCGGATCGGCGCCGACCAGAATCACGGCCAGTCCTGGCCGCTTGCCTTTGGCAATCAGGGCGCGCACGCGTACGCTGATTTCAGCGCGCAATTGTTGGGAGAGCAGGATTCCGTCGATCAGTTGAGCTGGCATGGTAGGCAATGGTGGGAGGATAAAGGGAGATTATAAAGCGGCGACGCCGCCTTGCGCGCCGCAGCCCGTGTTTGCCGCCACAAAATCGACTTCAGTTTGTCCCACTCATGACCATTTTTGGAAAAAGGGAAGATCAGCCTCCGAACGAACGCATGAAGCCGATCCTGACCAGATCGCGATCGTTCTTTTCTCGAAACGTGTTGACCCGGCTGAAATTGGCAAAAGCGGTCCAATCCTTGCCGATGGCGCGGTCCAGTTGCAGCGAAAACAAGGCCATCAAGCGATAGTCGTCGGAATTGCTGCGCGGATTGGAGGCGACGTAAGGGCCAAAACCGGCGCTCGCGGTCCAATTTTGCGTCAGCGGTTGCACGAACCAGCCTTGCAGCGCCACGCCCTTGCGGTCGACGCGCACTTCATCGTCGCCTTCCATGATCGCCGATACCGACGTTGCCCAGCGGCCGTAATGTTTTTTCGCTTCCAGCGAAAAGCCGGAACTGGTTTCGGTGCCGCCGTGGTTGGTCTGGCCATGTACGGCTGATGCGCCCAGCCAGAGCGGCTCGTCTGACCAGGTCGATGCCGGCTCGGCGCGTCCGGCCGGGTAGCCGAAATGTTTGCCTACGCCGACCAGCAAAGCATTCGATGCATGCGCTCCCGGCATTTCGACGTGGTTGAGCGCCACGCGCACATGCATGCCGCGCGCGAACTCGTCGATATCGAACAAGACCGCAGCGGATGCGAGTACGCCGAGCTTGGCCTTGTTGTATTCGGTGCGCTCGCGCGTGCTCGTATCCATGCTGTAGTAGGGCCCCACACCGAGTTCGGCAGTGAATTTTCGGCTCAAAGGTTTGCTATATACTCCCTGCAGCGCAAAGCCATCCCGATGGTGATTTTCGGGATGTCCTTCGTTGTAATGGACGACATCGACGCGAAATTTTTCATCGGCTGAGAACAGCTTGCCGCCATTCAATCCAGGAAGGTCCAGTTCGGTGCCGAACCGGACTTCGAAGGCCCATCCCATTTGATTGTCTCCGGTGGCATTGCCGCCATTGATTTTGCCATTGCCATAGGTGCCAGATGCATAGGCGCGGTGACCGGAGGCCAGAGATGCGTCATTCATGCTGGCCTGCGACGCAGTGCTGTCCTGTGCCGAAGCGGCACAGGACAAGGTCAACAGGGTAATGCACAGGGGAATTTTTTTCATTTAATTATTGTCATCTTCATATTTGGGCGCCGAGTTTATCATGGGCAATTATTTCTTGCTGGAATGCAATTCAAATGAACTACAGCACGAATTTATTTATTCATTGCAATGTAATGTAGTGTACATTACAAAAATAATTCATGTAGTGGGATGATGAAAAATGTCTGATAAGCAATCTTACAAGCAAGCAGATACGTTGCACCAGGCGCCCACGCAAAAGGGCCAGGCCCGTCGTCTGCGCCTGCTCGAAACAGCGGCCGATGCCTTCCTGGAGTTGGGGTATGCAGAAGCGTCGATGCAAATGATCGTGCGCCAGACCGGCGGCTCCGCGTCGACCGCATACCAATTGTTTGGCAACAAGGAAGGTTTGCTGATTGCGGTGCTGCAGCGCGAACTGGAGCAATTGCGCGCCGATGTCTTCCCTGAATCGCTGTGCGCGTTGCCGGTGGCCCAGGCGTTGACGGCGATCTCGGAGCGCCTGCTGGCTTATTGTGTGCAGCAGCGCACGGTGCGTTTTTATCGTCTGGTGATGTCGGAGTGCCATCGGATGAGCCAGATTGCAGATTATCTGCGCGAGCAAGCCTTGCTCCAGATTCACGCTCCGCTGGAGCGCTGCCTGCGCGCCGCCTGCGCGCGCGGCGAGCTGGCGATCGCCGAGCCGGCGCAAGCGGCGCTGATGCTGGGCAGCCTGATCAACGGCATTGCACACGAAGCGCGGCTCGATGGCGGCTACCCCGATGGTCCGCCCGAACGCGATCTGGCCGCTTGCCGCTATGGCATCGCCGCATTCCTGCGCGCTTTTGCGCCGCCTCGAGCATGAACGAAGTGCGGCACGCCATCCTCTGCGAAAGCTGCGATGCCGTCTGCGATCGGGTGGCGTTGGGCGAGCGCGAGATCGCCAGTTGTCCGCGCTGCGGCATCGAGCTCGAGCGCCATCCCGGTGCCCAGCGCCAGCGGATCTTGCCGCTCACGGTGGCCAGCCTGATCGTGTTCGTGATCGCCAACCTGTTTCCGATCGTCGAGATCGAGTTGCGCGGCTTGCGCAGCGAGACCACGCTGGCCGGCGCGGTCATCGCGCTGGCCGGCGACGGCAGGTCGCTGCTGGCGCTGCTGGTATTGGCGACGACGCTCTTGATGCCGCTGTTGCATCTGCTGATTCTGATGTGGCTGCTGGTGCCGCTGCGGTGGGGGCGAGGCCATCGCGTCGCCGGCTTTGCGCCGCTGGTGCGCGCGATGCAAGCGCTGCGGCCCTGGGGCATGATCGACATTTTCCTGCTCGGGGTGCTGGTGGCGATCATCAAGTTGTCCAGTATGGCCACGGTACTGCCCGGTCCTGCGCTCTGGGCCTTCATGGCGCTGACGGTGCTGCTGACGATGGTGACTTCGTTCGATCCGCGCCGCTTGTGGGAGATGGTTGGTGAGGTTGGCGAGGTCGATCAGGTTGACGGCGTTGATGGCGACAGCAATGGCGCAAAGGTGCCAACATGACGGCGCGCGGCGACAGTTCGATCGATCTTGCCAGCTTGAGCGGTTGCCGCGATTGCGGCACCGTGTGGGAGGGCGCTATTGACGGCGATGCTTGCGCGCGCTGCGGCACGGCGCTGCAGGCGCGCAAGACCAACAGCTTGAACCGGACCTGGGCTTATCTCTTGACCGCTTGCGTGATGTATTTGCCAGCCAATCTGTTGCCGGTGATGCTGACGCGCACGCTGTTTGGCACGCAAAGCGATACCATCTTGAGCGGCGTGATCTATTTCTGGATCAGCGGCGCCTACGGCTTGGCCGCCATCGTCTTCGTGGCCAGCTTTCTGGTGCCTCTTTTCAAGATCGTCTCTTTGTTCATCTTGGTGCTGCTGGCGCAGCGGCGCAGCAACTGGCGTCGCAAAGAGCGCGCCAAACTGTACCATTTGATCGAATTGATGGGGCGCTGGTCGATGCTGGACGTGTTCGTCGTCGTGCTGCTGGTGGGCCTGGTACAGATCCAGGGCTTTGCCGAAATCAGCGCGGGTTCCGGCATCGTCGCCTTCGGTGCGGTCGTGGTGCTGACGATGCTGGCATCGCGCAGCTTCGATCCCAAGCTCAGCTGGAACGGCCGCAGCGACGACGATGAAATTGAAGAAAATGTGCAATCAACAATATCCAACCAGGATTCATGAACGATGATCGATGAACATCAACCTCCGTTGCGCCATGCGCCGCATCCACCGCATGTTTCAAGGCGGCGTCAGTGGCTGCCATCGCTGATCTGGCTCATTCCGATCGTGGCGGCGCTGGTCGGCGTTGCGCTGGTGGCGCGTATCCTGATCGAACGCGGTCCCGAGATCGTGCTCACGTTCAATACCGCCGAGGGCCTGGAGGCAGGCAAGACGACGGTAAAGTACAAGGATGTACAGATCGGCATCGTCGACAGCCTGCGCCTGACGACGGATCTGTCGCACGTGCGTGTCACGGTCAAGCTGAACAAGGATGCGGCCGCCTTCACTGCCAAGGACACCCGCTATTGGGTGGTGCGTCCGCGCCTGGACACGTCCGGCATTTCCGGGCTGGGCACCTTGCTGTCGGGCGCCTACATCGGCGCCGACGCTGGGATCGAAGAGCAGGGCGCGACCGAATTTGCCGGCCTGGAAGTACCCCCGATTGTCACGCGCGCCGCATCCGGGCGCCAGTACTTGCTGCGCGCCAACAACATCGGTTCGCTCGATGTCGGTTCCCCGATCTATTTTCGGCGCATCAAGGTGGGGCAGGTCGCCGCTTATGAACTCGATGGCGATGGCCGCGGCGTCACGCTGCGCGTCTTCATCAATCAGCCTTACGAAAAATTTGTCGGCATCAACACCCGCTTCTGGCATGCCAGCGGTCTGGACATGCAGATCAATGCCAGCGGCATGACGCTGCGCACGCAATCGCTGGCCACCATTTTGCTGGGCGGCATCGCTTTCGGCCCGCCGGAGGACGAGGGCAATGGCGCGATCGCGGCGCAGGATGCCGCCTTCACGCTCGCGGCAGATGAGGCTATCGCGATGAAGCAGCCCGATGGCCCGTCGCAGATGGTGGTGCTGTATTTCGACCAATCGCTGCGCGGCTTGTCGAAGGGCGCGCCGGTCGATTTTCGCGGTGTCGTGATCGGTGAAGTGAAATCGATCGGCGTCGAGTTCGATCGCAAGAAGCGCGCGTTCCACATGCCGGTGCTGATGCAGATTTATCCCGATCGCTTGAGCCGGCGCGGTGCCGGCGAATTGAGCGAATCCGAATTCACCCAGCAGCAGCGCATTCAATTTTTGGTCGGCAAGGGTTTGCGCGCACAGTTGCGTACCGGCAGTTTGTTGACCGGCCAGATCTATGTCGCGCTCGACTTCTTTCCGAAGGCTGTGCCGGCAAAACTCGACTTCAAGACCATGCCATTCGAGCTGCCGACTGTCCCCAGCACGCTCGACGAGTTGCAATCGCAGGTGCAGGAAATTGCCAGCCGGATCAACAAGGTGCCGTTCGAGCAGATCGGTGCCGACTTGCTGACCACGCTGGCCACGCTGAACAAGACCTTGACCAGCGCCGAGCAACTCGCGGGCACGCTCAACAACGAGGTGTCGCCCGAAATCAGCGCC
>CANFGA010000143.1 GCA_947446335.1 Oxalobacteraceae bacterium
GACCGGCTTGCCTTCCTCGATGCCGACCTGGTAGACGCGATTTTCATAGCTGTTCAGCGCCAGCAAGCGGCCATCGCTACGCAAGCCGACGCTATCCAATGCATCGAGCACCGATCCAGGGTCCAGCGTAGAAAAAGGATGAGGCGCCTTGTCGGCGGGATTGGCCTCGATCTGTCGATCGGGCTCGCCATTGGGATCGCAATCTGGCTGACGATCCGGATCGTCGGCAAAATTATCGGCTGCATGCTGCGGGTGTGGGATAGTCATGTGCCCATTGTACGGCGCAATCGCGGGGCGCTCGCTCCAGCAGCGATCGGCGCATGCTCCACGGGTGACCCAACTTCCCGCACGCAAGCGCCCGGCAACGCGTATACTGCGACCTTCCCCAGATAAAGAGCACGCCATGCAACTCGACCAGCCCCTGTCAGACAAAGAATTCGATGAACTTGACCAGTTTTTGCTCTCGGAGCGCTGCCCCGAAGATGCGATGACGATGGATACGCTGCACGGCTTTCTGACCGCGATTGCGATCGGACCGGAAGACATCATGCTGGCCGAATGGCTGCCGCATGTCTGGGGCATAGACAGCACGACCGGACCAAGCTTCAAGAATGCCAAGGAATCGGAGCGCATCATCGGCTTGATCTCGCGCTTCATGAATGAAATCATGGTCACGCTGGAAGTGGCGCCCAAAGAATTCGAGCCGCTGTTTTGCGAACATGAACACGAAGGCAAAACGTTGATCGACGCCGAAGCGTGGTGCTGGGGTTTCTGGGAAGGTTTGGAAATGCGCAATGAAGCCTGGGACCCGATCTTCCAGTCCAATTTCGCGCCGCTGATGCGCCCGATCTACCTGCTGGGTGCCGACGAAGTCGAGGAAGACGAACTCGAATTGATGGACAATCCGGTCAAGGCCCACAAACTGGCGATCGAAATCGAATCGAACTTGCCGGACATCCACCGCTTCTTCGTACCGCTGCGCAAATCGGCGGTCGCCACCGTCAAGCGCGAAACGCCGAAGATCGGCCGCAACGACGATTGCTCTTGCGGCAGCGGCAAGAAATACAAGAAGTGCTGCGGCGCCGATCCCGTCGCGCAATAAAATCGTCCGTCTCCCTCCTCCCGCGCGCGGGGGAAGGGAGCAAATCAGAGCTGAATGAAATGCTCGCGGTAATACTTCAGCTCTTCGACCGATTCCAGGATGTCGGCCAGCGCAGTGTGCTTTTGCTGCTTCTTGAAGCCGTTCGCAATCGATGGCTTCCAGCGCTTGCACAATTCCTTCAACGTCGATACATCCACATTACGATAGTGAAAGAACGCTTCCAGCTTCGGCATCCCGCGCACCATGAAGCGGCGATCCTGGCCGATCGTGTTGCCGCACATCGGTGATTTTCCGGACGGAACATATTGCTTCAGGAAGGCAATCAGGTGCGCTTCGGCTTCGGCTTCGGTCACGGTCGAGGCCTTGACCCGGTCGATCAGCCCGGAGCGGCCATGGGTGCCCTTGTTCCATGCATCCATCTTGCCCAGCGTCTCGTCGGACTGATGGATCACGAAGACCGGACCCTGGGCCAGGATATTGAGATGCATGTCGGTGACGACGACGGCCACTTCGATGATGCGGTCGGTATCGGGCTCGAGTCCGGTCATTTCCATGTCGACCCAGACCAGATTCATTTCATTTGGGCGCATCGCCACTGGCGCTGCGGTCAACGGGTGCGCTTGCTCGTTCTCTTGTGACATAATTCTCTATACTCCTCATCAATTCGCCATTTTCTCACAGGCATACATGTATTCACTCGCATTTTCCACTTTGTTTGTCGCTTTCCTGATCATAACGCTGCTGCTGCGCTTCTGGTTGGCGTCGCGCCATATCCGCCACGTGCTGCGCAACCGGGGCACGGTGCCAGCCGAATTCGCGGACAAGATCCCGCTGGCGGCGCACCAGAAGGCGGCCGATTACACGGTCGCGAAGACCAAGTTCGGTTTGCTGACACTGGCCGTCAATAGCGTGGTTTTGATCGGTTTCACGCTGCTGGGCGGCTTGCAATGGCTGTCGCAAAACGTCTATCAATTGAGCGGACCGGGAATGACGTACCAGATCGCGCTGCTGGTCGCGTTCGCCGTCATCTCCAGCCTGATCGACTTGCCGTTCGATTATTACAAGCAATTCGTTCTCGAGCAGCGCTTCGGCTTCAACAAGATGACCCGCGCGCTGTTCTTTGCCGATGCCGGCAAAGGCGCCTTGGTGGGCGCGGCGATCGGCCTACCCTTGATCTGGGTCGTCTTGAGCTTGATGGGCCAGACCGGCGACCTGTGGTGGCTCTATGCATGGCTGGTCTGGAGCGGCTTTCAGCTCTTGATGATGGTGCTATACCCGAGCGTGATCGCACCGCTGTTCAACAAATTCACACCGCTGGCCGACCAGGCGCTGAAGCAGCGCATCGAGGGCTTGATGGCGCGCGTCGGCTTTGCCTCGAAAGGCTTGTTCGTGATGGATGGCTCGAAGCGCAGCGCGCACGGCAATGCCTATTTTTCAGGCTTTGGCGCCAACAAGCGCATCGTGTTTTTCGACACCTTGCTGGCGCGCCTGGCGCCGCAGGAAATCGAGGCGGTGCTGGCGCATGAACTGGGCCACTTCAAGCTCAAACACATCGTCAAGCGCATCCTGATGCTGTTTGCGATTTCGCTCGCCTTCCTGGCGCTGCTCGGCTACCTGAAGAACCAGCTCTGGTTTTACACTGGCCTGGGACTCGACCCGCTGTTGCTGCCGGGCCAGAGCAACGACGCGATGGCACTGATCCTGTTCATGCTGGTGCTGCCGGTATTTACCTTTTTGCTGGCGCCGTTGATGTCGCTCGGCTCACGCAAGCATGAATTCGAAGCCGATGCTTTCGCCGCCACCCATACCGATGCGCGCGACCTGGTGTCGGCGCTGGTAAAAATGTATGAAGACAATGCATCGACGCTGACACCGGATCCGCTGCATTCAGCCTTTTACGATTCGCATCCACCGGCCGGCGTGCGCATATTGCACCTGAACCGCGCCAATTGAATTACAGCGCAATTACAGCGCCCCATGAATCAGAATAACGAGGACACCACCATGAATACGATCAAGAGCGACCTAGCACACCAACAATGCATCGAACGCAAGACAGCACTGACCGCTGACAGTCTGCCGCAATGGCTGGCCCTGACGCCAGGTTGGCAACTCGAGGACGGCAAGTTGTGCCGCACTTTTGCATTCAAAAACTATTATCAGACGCTGGCCTTCGTCAATGCGCTGGCGGCGATGGTGCACAAGCAAGACCACCATCCCGAGCTGACCATCACCTACAATCAATGCGTCGTCCGCTACGACACGCACTCGGTCAACGAGGGCCGCGGCGGTTTGTCGGAAAGCGACTTCATTTGCGCAGCCAGAGCCGACGCGATCTACCGGGACGGAGTAAAGCCGGAATGAGCAGTGGGACGAGCAACATCAAGAAATCTGGCAAGTCTGAAAAATCGGGCAAAGCCGACGCCATTGCCAGCTTGAGCGGCATCATCATCGCCGCCCACGGTCGCCATTACCTGGCCGACGCCGATGGCTTGAAGCTGCAATGCGTCACGCGCGGCAAGAAGACCAATGTCGCGGTCGGCGACAGCGTGCAGCTGACCTTGACCTCGCCCAACCAGGCGGTGATCGATGCCATTGCCGAGCGCAAGACGCTGCTGTACCGCTCCGATCAGTACAAGTCGAAGCTGCTGGCGGCCAATCTGACGCAACTGTTCATCGTCGTCGCAACCGAACCGGGCTTTGCCGACGATCTGATTTCGCGCTCGCTGGTGGCGGCCGACGCGGCTGGCATCGAAGCCCATATCATCTTGAACAAGACCGACGTGGCGGACTTGCTGCCCAGAACGCGCGAGCGGCTGTTGCAGTACGCGCAACTGGGTTACCCTATCCACGAAGTGTCGGCGCGCGCCGATCCGGAGCACGCGATCGCCACCTTGATGCCGCTGCTGGCCGGACAATCGTCGATCCTGATCGGCCAATCCGGGATGGGAAAATCATCGCTGATCAACCTGCTGGTGCCCGACGCCGATATCGCGGTGCGTGAAATCTCAGCCGCACTCGACACCGGCAAGCACACCACGACCTTCACCCGCCTCTACAAGTTGGAGCAAGATTCAGCCCAGCAAGCGACGATCATCGATTCGCCCGGCTTCCAGGAGTTCGGCCTCTATCATTTGAGCGAGGGCATGCTGGAACGCGCCTTTCGCGAATTTTCGCCGTATCTGGGTGGCTGCAAGTTTTACAATTGCCGCCACCTGATCGAACCATCGTGCGCGGTGCTGGCGGCAGTGGCCGAGGGCAAGATCACGCGCATGCGCCACACGCTGTATGGCCAACTGTTGCACGAGTCGGCGCAAACGCTGTATTAAGGCTAGCCTGGCGCCGGCTTGGCGCTACCCTGCTGCGGAGCTGATCCATGCAAATGTTCGTGCTCGATGGTGAAGTGGAACAACTGGAGATCGCGCTGCTGCCGCTGCACGGCGTCGAACGGCTGCCGCTGCTGCTGCTGCTGGCCTGGCATCTGCGCCAGCGCGACAGCGCCCGCGCCGCCGTACTGGCGGCCGAAGCGCTCGATCTGTTGCGCTGCGCCTGCCTTGCGCGGCCGAAATACCAGCGCATCAAGGCACGGCTATGGCTGATACAGGGTGAAATCCGCTGGTTGTGCGGCGAACTCGACACCGCAACCACGCTGGCGCAAGAGGCGCTGCGCCTGTCCTTGGAACAAGCCGACCTTGTCGCCTGCGCCGATGCGCACTGGCTGCAAGCATGGATCGCGGTCGATCGCGGCGACCATGTGCGCTGCGACACCGAACTGGCACTGGCGGCGAACTGCGCGCGCAGCGCCGGCGATGCGCTGCGCATCGGCGTGGCCGAAGCCGCATTGGCGCGCTGGGCCGTGCTGCACGACTGGCACGAGGCAGAAAAACGCTGGGGCCGCCATTTCGACATCGAGCAAACAGGGCCTGCGCTGGCGACCTGGGTCAACGACTTCCTCGGTCTGGGCGCGAGCGCATCGAGCAATTTCGGCGCTGCAGCCGCTTACTTCATCCATGCCTATGAAGCGGCGCTCGAAACGGGCCAGTTGCGCGCAGCGATTACCGCCGCCACCAATATCGGCGAAGATTTCACCCGCATCAACGACCATCACGCAGCCCTCGAATGGATGCAATGCGCGCTCGACTTGGCGCGCCCGACCGGCTGGCCGCGCAGCATCGGCGCTTGCCTGATGCACACGGCTGACACCATGCGGCGCCTGGGCCAACTCGATGCCGCCGAAGAATTGCTGCAAGAAGCGCTCTTGATCATGGCGCCGCTGGCGGGCGGGCGCAGCTATGCGGTGGCGCTGCAATACCTGGGGGACCTGGCGCTGGACAAGGGCGACTACGGCGTTGCGCTGGATGCTTTCGGGCATCTGGTGGAGCGTGCCAGCGCACTCAATCATGCCGATTTTCAAAGCGCGGCGCGGCGCGGCCAGGCTCATGCGTTATCCCATCTGAACCGCCCCGAGCTGGCGCTGCAAGCCGCGCACGAGGCCGTCTTGCTGGCCAGTCAGCAAGGCCATGTGCACAACCAGATCGCCGCGCTGCGCGTGCTCGCCATCATCCACGCGCGCCATCGATTGCCGATGCCAAACGGCATACTCGCAGCCAGCGCCGCGCTGCACTACCTGTTGCAAGCTCTGGCGTTGGCGGCCACGATCGAGGATGGCAGCTTGCCCGGCGATTTGCTCGACGATCTGGCGCGCGAGCATGCGCGCTTGGGCGACTTCCCGCAAGCCTATCAGGTGGCGCTGGCGGCCAGCACGGCGCGCGATCAGAATCACAACCAGGATGCTACCAACCGCGCCATCGCGATGCAGGTACATCACCAGACCGAGCATGCGCGGGCCGAGGGCAACCATCACCGGGCGCTGGCCGCATCCGAGGCGCGCCGCGCCGAAGTGCTGCAGCACACCAGCGCCACGCTGGAGCGCCTGTCGGCGATCGGCCCGGAAATCACGACCCATCTCGATGCCGGTGCGGTGTTCCAGACGCTGGATCGCCATGTCCATGCGCTGTTGTCGGCGAGCACCTTTGCG
Source organism: Oxalobacteraceae bacterium (assembly GCA_947446335.1). GTDB lineage: Bacteria > Pseudomonadota > Gammaproteobacteria > Burkholderiales > Burkholderiaceae_D > Janthinobacterium. The sequence continues at coordinate 6,141 of CANFGA010000143.1, forward strand.
ATATATCTGACCGATCCGTCTGGCACCGTGTTGCAGCGCGCCTTTGGCGTCGACACAGACCAGACGCCGCTCGCCATCGCGCTCTCGCAGCAGCATGCCGATCCGGTGCGCTGCCTACTCGAGCGGTGCGAAGTCTATGTCGAACACGATGCCGCCCTGGAGCCTAGCAACGCCGCTGCCGGTCGGCCGGCCAATCTCAGTGCGCTGTACGTGCCGCTGCTGGTGGGCGAGCATGCGCTCGGCGTGATGACGGTGCAGGCGCGCCATCGGCATGCCTACGGCGAACACGAACGTCTGATCTTTCGCACCCTGTGCGCCTATGGCGCGATCGCGCTCGACAATGCGCATGCCTATCGCCAATTGCAAGATGCCCAGGCGCAACTGGTATCCCAGGAAAAGCTCGCTGCGCTGGGCGCCCTGATGGCCGGCGTGGCGCACGAATTGAATACGCCGATCGGCAACAGCCTGTTGATCGCCGGTGCGATGCAACAAAAGACCGATGAACTTGATGCCAGGCTGAACGGACCAGGCCTGCGCCGCATCGATCTGACCGCGTTCATCGCCGATGCGCGCCAGGCGTCCGAACTGGTGATGCGCGGCTTGAACAGCGCCGCCGATCTGGTCAACAGTTTCAAGCAGGTGGCGCTCGATCGCACCACCGAGCAGCGCCGCGTGTTCGACTTGCGCCAGGTGATCCATGAAATTGTCGCCACGATGATGAACCGGGTGCGCGCCACCGAGCACGGCATCGAAGCAGACATACCGCCCTCGTTGATCATGGACAGCTATCCCGGCCCGTTCGGCCAGGTCATCACCAATTTGATCAACAATGCACTGCTGCACGCGTTCGACGGCGCCCGTCAAGGCAAGATGTGGCTGAGCGCCTCGCGCGCGGTTGGCAATCGCGTGCATGTCATGTTCGGCGACAATGGCAGCGGCATCGCGCGCGAGAACATCAAGCGCATTTTCGACCCTTTTTTCACGACCAAGATGGGGCATGGCGGCAGCGGGCTGGGGCTCTCGATCAGCTACAACATCATCACGGCATTGCTGGGCGGCCAGATCAGCGTCACCAGCAGCAGCGCAGGCACCACTTTTTTGCTCGACCTGCCGCTGAGCGCGCCGCGGCAAGACCCGCAGCGCGCGGCCCATATCTATTGAAAAGCAGCCCGGCCAAGGGCAAAATGGGAGCTGTCAGCTTTCTTTTTCCATCCAAAAGCAAAACCCTTATAATTGAC
>CANFGA010000144.1 GCA_947446335.1 Oxalobacteraceae bacterium
ATTACGGTCGATTTCATCCTTCGGTGTCGCCGTCAGACCGACCAGCAGCGCATCGAAATAGCTGAAGATGGCGCGGTATTTTTGATACACGGAGCGGTGCGCCTCGTCGATGACGATGAGGTCGAAGTACCCTACGCCGAAGCGGCGCTGACCGTTTTTTGCATCGTCGGTCGTCTCGTCAATCAAGCCCATCATGGTTGGGTACGTGGAAACATACACCCGGCCATCCGTATTTTTGTCCGTGACCAGATTCACCGGCGACGAATCGGGCAAGTGCATCTTGAATGCATTCACCGCCTGATTGACCAGCGCCACCCGGTCGGCCAAAAACAGCACACGCTTGGCCCAGTTGCAGCGCATCAGCAATTCGGCCAGCGCAATCACGGTGCGCGTCTTGCCGGCGCCGGTCGCCATCACGAGCAAAGCCTTGCGCTGATTATCGATTTCAAACGTCTCACCTATCCGGCGTAGTGCTCGGAGCTGGTAATAGCGCTCGACGATGGCCTCGTCAATCACGGCACCAGCGAGCGCCTTGCGGTTGGTACGGCGCCACACCATCAAGGCTAGTTCCTGCTTCGTGAAGAAGCCCTGCACCGAGCGCGGCGGATAGCTGGCGTCATCCCACAGATAATGCTCATAGCCGTTCGAGTAAAAAATCACCGGGCGCTGACCGTACTGCTGTTCCAGGCAATCGGCATACAGCTTCGCTTGCTGTTGCCCTACCTTCGGATCTTTCCGAGTGCGCTTGGCTTCGACCAGGCCCAGCGGCTTTTCATCGTCGCCCCACAGCACGTAATCGACAAACCCCTTGCCCCCGGCGTTGGGCATGCCGCTGACTTCGACTTCAAAGTTCTTTGCGTCGAGTTGCCAGCCGGCTTCCTTCAGCAACAGGTCGATGAAATAGTCGCGGGTTTGAGCTTCGGAATAATCGTGCGTATCGGGCTGAGCTGAGTTCGCCTTCTTGGCCGCAGCGAACTCCTCGCGCAGCTTGCGCAGTTCTTCGCCCAGCGCCACCTTGTCGGACAGCAGCACCGACAGCTTCTCGTCACGCGCATGCAACTGCGCTTCCAGTTGCTTGAGCTGGTCCACCGAGTGCTGGGCCGCCGGCTTGCCGGCCTCAGCCTTGGGCAGCAGGCCGGGCGCGAAACTCAGACCGGGGGCGGGCCGGTTCCTTAGCCCGTAGGTGCGCACCAGCCAGAAGCAGAAGTGAAACAATTCCCGCACCGTTACCAGCGCGTCGGCAGGCATCACCTTGCGCGTGCTGTGCACCGCCAGATTGCCCAGATCCTTGATGATCCTGGCCTTGGCGAACAGCGCATCACCGACCACCAGCCGAAAACTCGGTTCGTGCACCAGTGCGTTCAAGTTGTCCTGATACGGCAAGTGGAATGCCTTGTCGTGCTTGTAGAGCCAGGCCACGGCCAGTTCCAGCGTGCGCCGAGCATAAAAAGCGGACGCGCGCGCATCCGAATTCGCCATCCCTTCCGCTCTTGTCGCTGCTTCGTGAAGAAGAGGCCATTCAAACTGAAGAAATGAAAAATTACTCAATTTGTGACCCACCATACATAGTTTCAATGCATAGCTCATTACTGAGATACGGTGTAAATCCAGCTAGCATTACTGACATCGCAACTAAATCTCGCATATCCACATCGCGTATCTTTCCTGTTGAATTTCCTCCATGGCGTATTCCCGGAAAGTCGGAGGCGAATCCGTATAATTTCTTTAAGGACTCTTTGACCGTCGCGTGAGGCCAACCATTTAGTTCATCACACATACTGCCTAAAGTTTTTCCGTTCACATCTGGTGATTTGGAACACAAAGCTTCGAGCAACATGAATTGTTTACTCATACAAGTTTTAATGCGACCATCAGTTCTGCCATGTCGCAAATCCCGAATAGCATCTTCAAATTCATTCATCAGGGAACTCATATGGGAATCTCGGTTGGCAACTACTCGAAGATTACCCATGAGACTTGAAAACACACCAGGCAGAGTCGGACATAGGATAAAGGGGCGACGCAAGTCATATCGCAAGCTGAATTTATCGAGAAATTTCGTAAGCAGGTCAAAAAATTGATTTGACAACTGCTTTCCACCAAGGTCATTCAGCACATCATAGGCTGTCTCGAAAAATGCGACGATTTCTTGCTCTCCCCCAACATCAATATTACTTATATTTTCAAATGCATCCATACTTTGCTGAGGGGAATCAATTATGTCCGCTAACTCTTCAACTGACAATTTAGACTTTAGTGCAGGGGCTAACTCGCGGAAAAGCTCACAAAAAATATCACTTGGAACTCCCTCATTTTCGATAACCGGCAACCAGATGTCTCGCCATGTTTCGGACCACACAGAACGAAGTTCTCCGCGCATATTTACAACTCTCCAATGAAGGCACGCTGCTGAAGTGCGAAAAACAAGTTATCAAGTTCAGAAAGAGCCGCGTTGTGGTGTGTTCTTATTTTTTCAATTTTTTGAATTCGTGAAGCGAAAATCTGTTGCAGCCCTAATGGTGGCAGAAATACTGGAATACTGTTGCAAATCGTTTTATTCATGTAAGGCAATGTTGTCGACGATGCTTTTGCAAGCATGTAAGCCTTTTGCCTTACCAAGCAGTACATTAAAAAAATATTATTCAATTTGGAATGACATTGAAATGAATGCAACTGTTGATTCACAACCATCGACGACCCAGAAATTGATACAATACCTAAATCGCCGACACAACTTATTATAACGCTACCACTTGGAATAACTCTGGCATTGACCTGTTCAATTTCTTCTTCATTTAATCCAATTCCTTTTTCCGAGTCAAATGTTACTCCAAGGTGAATCAGATCCGAAGTTGTCACCCATGGAACTCCACCAGAAAATGACTTTGGTTTGTCCCTTCCAGGAACTATACAATCAGATATATCCCCGACTGTGCAAATACGCCAGCGGTCGTCACCACGGTCTGCACCCTCAAACATCTCAATGAAAATCGACTGAGCTAGGCTGTCCAGTTGCGCCAAGGCTTCCCGGCGCTTGACCCTGAGCGCATCGGCCTGCTTCATAATCGTTGCAATGCGGCTTTGTATGGGGAGGGGTGGGCATGGAATGTGCGACTCAAATACAATTCGGTCTGATACTGCCGGGTAACTAGCACCAGTCGATTTTTTGACCATATCAGTCACGAACTGCGGCGACTTTACCCACTGAAAAAGATATTCTCCATCCAGCAAGGCCTTACGAGGACGCAATACGCAAAAGCCAGTTGATGCAGTGGCACCATCCAATTCAGCAACGACTCTTGCTACTCCATTTAGATTTGGACGAACTGTCGAAACCAGGATGTCACCATTTTCAACAAGTTGTCGCGCCCGGCTCGGTGCATCATTGCACGCAACTGAACGCGCGCCAACAATTAGCTTTGATTCGGAATCAATGGAACTCAGGTCAATGTAATCAAAAATGCCATCTGGCTCTGCACGCAATGGATTCCACGACTTTATAGTTTCTACCAAATCACCAATTGGTATTGATTTCCAGTCGGTCACTTCAACATCCCCTCAAGCGCTTTCATCCCCGCCTGAATCTCGGTTTCGAGTTTGGCAAGACTGGCAAGTATTTCCTTCGGCGGCAGATGCTCGCTTACCGCGTGCACCACTTCCTTGTAGCGATTAATAGACAGGTCGTAGCCATTGGCGACGATGTCCGCCATCGGCACGCAAAAGCTTTGCGCGGTGCGGGGGCGTTCCAACTCGTTGTCGTCGCGTTGCTGCCAACGCACCAGCGCGTCCGGCAGGTTGTTCTTTGCATGTTCGGCCTCACTCAATGCCTCGGCTGGCGTTGCACCCAGCTTTTCTTCAGAGAGCAGCGGTTGGCGCTTGTCGTCCAGGCTCCAGCCATCTTCCTTCATGTCGTAGAACCAGACATGGTCGGTGCCACCGGAATTGGTCTTGGTGAACAGCAAGATGGCGGTGGACACCCCTGCATAGGGCTTGAATGCACCCGATGGCAGCGAAATCACCCCATCGAGCTTGTGCTCCTCGACCAGCAAGCGGCGCAATTCCTTGTGCGCCTTCGAGGAGCCGAACAGCACGCCGTCCGGCACGATGACGGCGGCGCGCCCGCCCGGTTTCAGCAGGCGCAAGAACAGCGCGAGGAACAGCAGTTCGGTTTTCTTGGTCTTGACGATGGACAGCAAGTCCTTGGCGGTGTTCTCGTAGTCGAGCGAACCGGCAAACGGCGGGTTGGCCAGGATCAGCGAATACTTTTCTTCGTCGCCTTCATGGTCTTGCGCCAGCGAATCCTTGTAACTGATGTCCGGGTTGTCAACGCCGTGCAGCATCATGTTCATGCTGCCGATGCGCAGCATCGTGTTGTCGAAATCGTAGCCGTGAAACATCTTGCGGTGAAAGTGCTCGCGCGATTCGGGATTGCGCAGGATTTGCGGATAATTCTGCCGCAGGTATTCGCCAGCGGCAACCAGAAAGCCGCAGGTGCCGCTGGCCGGGTCGCAGATCACATCCTGTGCGGTCGGCGCCGTCAGTTCCACCATCAACTGGATGATGTGGCGCGGCGTGCGGAACTGCCCATTCGCGCCGGCGCTGGCAATCTTGCTCAGCATGTACTCGTACAGGTCGCCCTTGGTGTCGCGGTCGTCCATCGGCACATGGTCGAGCATGTCGACCACCTTGGACAGCAAGGCCGGTGTCGGGATGGTAAAGCGCGCATCGCGCATGTGATGCGCATAAGTCGATTCATCGCCACCGACGGTGCGCAGGAAAGGAAAGACGTGCTCGCCGACGACCGTGTACATTTCTGCTGCCGCCAGATTCTTGAAGCGCGACCAGCGCAAGTTGTCGTAATCCTGACCCTTGAGGTCCCGGCCTTCCGGGAAGATGCGGCGTTCCATCGGTTTGCCGGTGCGCTGAGATTTGTTTTCTTCGAGCGTATGTAGGTCATCCAGGCGGCGCAGGAACAGCAGGTAAGTGATTTGCTCCATCACTTCGAGCGGGTTCGAGATGCCCCCGGTCCAGAAGGCATTCCAGATGGAGTCGATTTGGCTGCGTAATTCGCCAGTGAGCATGTGCTATTCCTGTACTGTTAATTTGATGCAAAGTGATGCAAGCACGCCAAGAATATAGCGCCATATTGCTGTGGTAGCAATGCTCACGGGAAATTGATGGAAATACATCGAGATTGATGCCAGGCATGGGTGCCTTTGCGCTGACAATCCATCTGATCACGAAACAGACAGCAAGCATTGATCGACTTGGGGTACCCGAGGGGTACCCGGACCAAAAACCCAAATCGCCAAACAAAAAAGGATTACCAGCCGAAGCTTGTAACCCTTTGATTTACTGCTTATTTTTGTTTCTTTTGCTGCTTTGTACTTGGTGCCGTTGCCCGGAATCGAACTGGGGACCTTCACATTACGAATGTGCTGCTCTACCAACTGAGCTACAACGGCGAAGACGCGTATTCTAACAAGAAACTGTGGGAAATTGCTAGTCTGAATGCGCTTTTCCACAATAATTTGTTGGGCGCCAACTTGCGCGCCCTGGCCGATTACTCCTGGTGATAGCGCGTGACCAGTTCCACTTCATCTTTCGAGCCCAGAAATACCGGCACGCGCTGGTGCAGCTTGTGCGGCAAGATGTCGAGGATGCGACCCTTGCCGTCGGTCGCTGCGCCACCCGCTTGTTCGACGATGAAGGCCATCGGATTGGCTTCGTACATCAGGCGCAGCTTGCCGGGCATCGACAGATCGCGCGTGTCGGCCGGGTACATGAAGATGCCGCCGCGCACCAGGATACGATGCACGTCGGCCACCATCGAGGCGACCCAGCGCATATTGAAGTCGCTGCCGCGCGGGCCACTGGTACCGGCCAGCAATTCGTCGACGTAGCGCTTGACCGGCGCATGCCAGTGGCGCGCGTTCGATGCATTGATCGCAAATTCGCGGGTCGTGGCGGGAATTTTCATCTCGCGCTGGGTCAGCACCCAGGAACCCATTTCCCGATCCAGCGTGAAGCAGTTGACGCCATTGCCGGTGGTAAAGACCAGCAGCGTTTGCGGGCCATACACGGCGTAGCCGGCGGCAACTTGCTGGGTGCCGGGCTGCATGAAGTCTTTTTCGGTCGGCTCGGTCATGCCTTCGGGCGCTTTCAGTACCGAGAAGATGGTGCCGATCGAGACATTGACATCGATGTTGGACGAACCGTCGAGCGGGTCGAACAACAGCATGTATTCGCCCTTCGGATAGCGGTTCGGGATCTTGTGGATGGTTTCCATTTCTTCCGATGCCATCGCCGCCAGATGGCCGCCCCATTCGTTTGCTTCGAGCAAAATTTCATTCGAAATCACGTCGAGCTTCTTTTGCACTTCGCCCTGGATGTTTTCAGTGTGCGCGCTGCCCAGGATATCGCCCAAGGCGCCCTTGCCCACCGAGTGGCTGATGGTCTTGCAGGCGCGTGCGACGACTTCGATCAAGAGCCGCAATTCGGCCGGGATGGTGTTGTGCAAACGTTGTTCTTCGACCAGATATTGCGTGAGGCTGATGCGTTTCATGGATTCCCTTGTTGTTTGCTTCGATGTTGTTTGCATTCTGCCATGAATGTAACGTCGTTTGGCCGATTCAGTCGGCCAGCGCCTTGCTGACGACTTCCAGCACGTCATTCGACAGTTTGCTGCTGCTCATCACTTGTTGCAACGCCGCCTTCATGTGCACTTGCAAGGCTGGCGCAAAACGGCGCCAGCGATCCATGGTGCGCGCCAGACGCGCCGCCACTTGCGGGTTGAGCGCGTCGAGCGCGATCACTTGCTCGGCCCAGAAGGCATGGCCGCTGCCGTCGACGGCGTGAAATTGTGCCGGATTACCGTTGCAAAAAGCAAATATCAGGCTGCGGGCCCGGTTCGGATTTTTCAACGTGAACGCCGGGTGTTGCATCAGCGTGCGTACGGCGGCCACATCGGTGCCGGGCGCGCCCGCTTGCAGCGCAAACCATTTATCGATCACCAGCGCTTCGCGCTCGAAATCGCTGTGGAAAGCCTGCAGCGCGCGCTCGGCGGCGGGATCTGCGCCGTTGATCAAAGCGGCCAGCGCGGCCGAACGGTCGGTCATGTTGCCGGCAGTATCGAATTGCTGCTCGGCCAGCGCGACTGCGGCGGCCGACGGTGCGCACAGCAGATAGGACAGCGCCAGGTTCTTCAGTGCGCGCTGGCCTGCCGACGAGGCATCCGGGCTGTACGGCCCCGGCGTCAGGTTGGCATGGTATTGGGCCAGCAGTTCGGGCGCGAGTTGTTCGCCGATCGTGCGGCGCATGAATTGGCGCGCTGCATGAATGGCTTGCGGATCGACGACCTTCATCTGGTCGGCG
>CANFGA010000145.1 GCA_947446335.1 Oxalobacteraceae bacterium
ACCGAAGCGATGACCAGTTGTTCATTGGCTTGCTGCAATTTGACCGACGTCTTCACCAGTTGCTCGTTAGCCTGGCGCAATTGCGCATTGATGTCGTCTTGCGCGGCGCTTTCCAGCGTGGCGCGTTCCTGCGCGGCGCGTTCCTGCGTGGCGCTTCCCTGCGCGGCGCCATCCCAGGCGAGGGGTTGATGCAGATAATGCTGCGATGCATGGCGGCGATCGAGGACAGAGCGGCGTTCAGTGGACATGACGGATCTCCGTGCCAGTTCAAGCCGAACCGTCGCTGGAATAGTTGGGATTGCCCGACAAGATGCCGTGGTATTGGAACAGCGGTGCGCCCAGCACGATGGCGCCATCCTTGATGTCAAACAAGCGAATATCCTTGCTATGCGCGCTGCCGCGCACCTTGACCACGGACATCACGCGCTTGAATTGCCCATCGAGTTCGGTATAACGCTGCAAAATGATGGCATCGGCCAGAAATGCATTGCCGTAGGAGCTGAAGCGCAAATCGGTGTACCGGTCTTCCAGTTCGGCCGTCATCAGGATCGTCACGCCCATCGAGGTCAGCACCGACATCATCCGGTACAGCGACTCGCGATAATCTTCGCGAAACTCGGGCGCCAGCGCCAGCTCGAAACCGGATAGCGAATCGATGACGACGCGCCGCGCCTTCATCTTTCGTATCATCGCAATCAAGTCGTGCAAGGTTTCATCGATCGACAAATCGAGCGCGCGGGTATCGATGATGCCGACATCACCGGCCGTGACCAGCGCCGACAGTGTCTTGCTCAGCAACTGGTTCGGGCTTTTTTCAAATGCCGCGATGATGCCTGGTTCGCCCGCGCGCACCCCCTCGAGCAAAAATTGGGTCGACAAGATCGTTTTCCCGCAACCGGATGGCCCCACCAATAACAGCGAGTAGCCAACGGGTAAACCGCCGCCCATCATGGCGTCGAGTTCCGCCACGCCCATCGACAAGCGGGTTCCGGCGGGGATTTCCTGCGGGGCCAGAGCGGCATCGAGCGCCAAGAAGGCGCGCGGAAAGATCGTCAAGCCATGGCTATCGATGCGAAACGTGTGCAAACCGGGCGCATGGGCTTGGCCGCGCATCTTGACGATTTGAATCTTGCGCACGATCGAGTTGCGCATCAGATTTTGTGACAGCGCCAGGATGCCATCGGCCACGGTAAACACCGGGTTCGATTGCGCCTCGGCCAGCGCGTAGTCGCCGATGAGGAACGTCGTCGCCTGCCAGCTCGTCATTTGCTGCGCCAGTTGCTGGACGAACAACTGCAAATTGGCAGTGCCGGCCATCGTGTCAACCAGCCCTTGCGCGAGCGAACGAAACGAATCGACAAACACCAAGCGCGGCGCATCCGATTGCACCTCGTGCAAGATGCGCGCCATCACGCCATCATAATCGCCGCCCTGAAAATCGGCAGCGAGGCTCACGAAGCGCACCGATCGATTGATCTTTTCTACGTCAAAGAATGAAAACTGCTGCTGATAACGCAACATTTTCAACGGTGGCTCGCCTTGCACGGTGAAAAACAAGGCCCGGCAATCGGGCGTGGCCATCGAAAACATGATCTGGTGCGCCAGCGTTGTCTTGCCGCTGCCTGGCGTGCCGGTGATGACATTGAATGAAAATTCCGGCAAGCCGCCGCCCAGCAGGGTATCGAGGCCAGTCACGTTGCTCTTCAAGCGCAAGATGTTCACGTTGCTCATGTCAAGATTCCTTGTTGATTCGAGGTGCGACCGTTCCAGGCTGCATCGATGATTCCGGTCATCAATGAAGTACCGATCAACGATGCGAGGATGGTGATGAACTTCAGCAGCAGCAAACGGCAAGCCGCTCTGGCTTCAAGGGCATCACGCGCTTGCAAGCAGAGTTTCAATTGCGCCAGCATGGCTTCGCTGGTGTCGCTGGTGTCGCAGGCATTGCTGGAGGGTAGAAAGTGAAAGGTGGCACGGGCAAGATGCAAGCTTCTCAGATACAGCGATGAGAAACCGCCTTCGCCGATGATGGGGATCAGTTGCTCGGCCAGTCTTTGCCATAACGTGACATAGGCCGCGTCGCTGCGCGCCATCGCGTCATCGATCAGCTGTACCCATCTGGCATCGCCTGCGTCCATGCTCATCCCCGAAGTGATCCGTCAGCGATGCCCGCCGCGTTCGACGGGCATGTTCAAGATTCGACTTGGGTGCTGGACATTGGTTGCAGCTTGTTTGCATGAACCCTGAGCAGATCAATGTCCGAGCGAATCGATGCCTGCGCGAGCGGACGATCGCTACAGAATCAGGCTGCAGAATCAGGCATCGACAGTGGCAATGCTGGATTGTCTGCTGGCCTTGTCGGCCCAGGTTTTCTGGATGACCAGCAATTGCGGCAATATCTTGCAAAAAACTTGCACCAGTTCCGGATCGAAGTGGACGCCGGCACCGGCTTTCAGGTAATCGACGATTTTTTCGACCGGCCACGGCGCCTTGTAGGGCCGCTGCATGCTCAGGGCGTCGAACACATCGGCCAGTTCGACGATGCGTGCCGACTCCGGTATCGCCTGCCCCACCAAGCCATCGGGATAGCCGCTGCCATCCCATTTTTCGTGATGGCGCAAGGCAACCTCGGCCGCCAGCCGGAACACCGGTGCCTCGCTCATGCTCAAGATGTCATGCCCGATCCGGGGATGGGTTTTCATCACCACCCATTCCTGCTCGTCGAGCGGACCGGGTTTGCGCAAGATCGCCTGCGGTATGCCCAGCTTGCCGGTATCGTGCATCGTGGCAGCCAACTCCAGCTGAGCGCTGCGCTCGACATCCCAGCCGCAAGCGCGGGCCAGCGCACCGGCGTAAGCGGCCATGCGCCAGATGTGGGCGCCGGTATCGGTATCGTTGTAATTGCCGGCGTGGGCCAGCATCGAAATGGCGTCATGGTGGCTCTGCTCCAGCGCAGTGGCGCGCACCAGCGCCAGGTGGGCGCGCACCCGCGCGCGCACCACCGGACGCGACACCGGCTTGACGATGTAATCGACGCTGCCAGCGTCGAAACCGGCCGTCTCGTGCTGCACATCGGTATAGCCGGTCACGAAAATGACCTGGATCATGCCGCTGGTATCGATTTCCTTGATCCGACGGCACAAGGCATAGCCATCGATGTCGGGCAAGCCGATATCGAGCAACACCATGACCGGTCGGTGCTTCAAGACCGCAGCCAGGGTTTCCTTGCCATCGCGTGCAAACACCAGCTTGTAACTGTCGGCCAGGATGTCGCGCATGATGGCCAGGTTGCCCGGCTCGTCGTCGACGATCAATATGGTTTGCAGCATGTTCCAGTCCTCAAGGTGAAGCCCAGCTCTTCGGCCAATGTGCTGGTGCCGGCTTCGGCGCCGCGGAAATCGAAATCGCGCACGCAGCTGGTGATGGTTTCAAGTTGTTTTTTTGATACATGGCGTGCCAGGGTTGCGAGCAGCGGCTCGACCGGCTCCGGGTCATCGCCATCGAGCGCCATCATCAGATCAGAAAGCAATGCCTCCAGATCACCCAAGCCCACCGGCGGCTGCGCAGCGGCCAATGCTTCAAGCTCGGGCACAGACGCCGGCGGGGCCAGAGGGGCGAATTGTTCGATCGCAGCCACCGCCTGCAAGAGCGCAAGGCGCAAACTGTCCAGCGCTGGCGCCGGATCATCCGCGCTCGCCAGCGCCCGTTCGACTGCGCATGCCAAGCGGTGGGTATCGGGCAAGGCCAGGTTGCCGGCCACACCAGCGAGTTTATGCGCCAGCGCCGCGGCAGCAGCGCGATCGCTGACGGCCAGGCTGGCGGCGATCGCGCCGCTCGCCTCGCCATAGCTGTCGACGAAGCGGCGCAGATAGGTGCTGTAAGCTTGCCGATCGGCGCAAAGCTGGATGCCGCGCTCGCCATCGATCACGTTCGATGGCGATGCAGGATCGGGCACGCCATCAGGCACGCTATCGGGACCAACGCGGGAAGCGCCATGGGCTGGCTGCGGACAGCGCGTACACAAGATCAATTCGATGGCGAGATCAACATCGAATGGCTTGCTGAGGAAACCCACCATGCCCACTTCCCTGGCAGCTTGCTCCTGCTCCCTGAAGGCGCCGGCGGTCAACGCAATCACCGGCAAATTTGCCAGTGCCGGTGTGGCGCGGATCAGGCGAGTGGCTTGATAACCATCCATCACCGGCATTTGCAAGTCCATCAACACGATGTCGATCTGACCCGGATGATCCTGCAGCCAATGCAGCGCATGCTGGCCGTCGTCGGCCAGCGTTACCTGCGCGCCCTCGCCTTCAAAGATGCGCAGCGCCATGTCGCGGTTGATGTCGCTGTCGTCGACGACCATCATGCGCACCCCGGCCAGACGCACGCTACGCAAAACTGGGATTCCAGAGCGCACCGGCGCAGCCACCATCTGGCGTTCAAAGCGCAGCGTGAACCAGAACTCGCTGCCGCTGCCGACGACGCTGGCCACCCCCATTTCGCCGCCCATCAGCGCCACCAGGCGACGGCTGATGGTCAGTCCCAGCCCGCTGCCGCCGAAACGGCGGGTCGTCGAACTGTCTTCTTGCAAGAAGGATTCAAAGACCGCTTCCTGACGATCGGGGGCGATGCCGATGCCGCTATCGCTGACACAAAAACGCAGCGTGACGTGCTCGCTCGATTCGGCCAGCACGGCGATGTCGAGATGGACATGGCCACGCTCGGTGAATTTGATGCCGTTGCCAACCAGATTGAGCAAGACCTGTTTCAGGTGCAAGGCATCGCCATTCAAGCAATTGATGCCTGGCGGCGGCGCCATGATGCGCAACGCGATCTGTTTTTCTTGCGCATTGAATGACATGATCGAGGACAAATCATCGAGCACATCGCCCAGATTGAATGGCAGTTGCTCGATCTCGATGCGCTCGGCCTCGATCTTGGACAAGTCGAGCACATCGTTGATGATCGCCAGCAGTGCGTGGCCAGCCACGCCGATCTTGCGTACCAGCTCATTGGCGTCGCCCGGCAATTGCATCTTTTGCAGCAGATAAGCGATGCCGATCACGGCATTCATCGGCGTGCGCAATTCGTGGCTCATGTTGGCCAGAAATGCGCTCTTGGCCAGGTTGGCCGCGTCGGCGCGCTGCGCCTGCAAGGTCAGTTGCAAATTGAGTGTCGCCAGTTCCTGCTTGACCCGGATGCGCGCAATCATTTCCTGCCACATGCGCCGCTGATGCCACGAGAAAGCGCAACCGAGGGCCAGAATCAGCAACGTCACCAGCGATGCCTGAAAAAACAGTCCGGTGCGCACGCGTCGGTGATCGAGCATGACTTCCTCGGTCGCGAGGCCCGCCATGATGCCGATCTGGTAAGGCTGTATGCGCCGGTAGAAATGCATGCGCTCGATGCCATCGATGCTCGATACCTTGATGAAGGTGCCGCTGTCTTCGCCGCGTGCAATGGCTGCCAGCGTCTCGTCCGAGAGCAATTTGATCGCGAATTCTTCGTTTCGACCCGACCTTCTGGCGCGCACCTCGCCATCCAAGCCAAACATGGTCGCGGCACCATGCGAGCCCAGATTCAAGTCGCCAAAAAAGCGGGTGAAATAATAGGGATCGATCGAGACCACGGCAACACCGCCAAACCCGCCATCGCTGGCACTGATGCGGCGCGTCATCTGGATCGACCATTTTTTCGATGCGCGCCCGAGCAGCGCTTTGGAAATGAACAGTTCATCGCTGCCAGCCGTCAGATGCGCCTTGAAATGTTCCCGATCAGACAGATCAAGGCCTGGCGTCATCGGCAAGTTGCTTAATGCATAAATGCCCTTGGCATCGATGACGCCGACTTGGGTGAAGATGTCGGCATCGATGACGCCTTGCTTGACCATCGCCTTCAGGTCGAGCGCCATGCCTTGCTCTTCATAGCGCGCCTTCACAAAGTGCAGCGCCTGATCGGCGCTGCGAAAGGTACGCAACGCATGTTCCTGTGCCACCCTGGTCAGGTTGGACAGGTCCTGCAAGGCGCTGTCCATGGTACGAGCGCGATCCTGTTCAACGAGCGCATCGACATGCGTCCATAAAGTGCCGATCATCAAGAACACTACCACCCATGCAGCGATGTTTGGTATATACAAGCGGCGTTGCTTGGTCTTGAAGATATCGGTCATACATGCGGGATCGAAGAATTGTTTATCTAAAAAATGAAACAAAACTATCGAATTGTTTCATTTCTTACAGGATACATGAGCAGCCGCAAAACTGCACTTCTTTATTGTCAGATAAAAATTCCATCCGAGTTCGCCAGCTTGCGCGCAGCGACTTCGGCGCCCCGAAAATCGAAGCCGAGCACGCAAGCGACGACCGGTTCAAGTTGCGCGGGCGCCACATGGTGCGCCAGCGCCGCCAGCAAGGGCTCGACCGGCCCCGGATCGTCGCCATCGAGCGCGGCCATCAGATCAGCAAACAGCTTGCGCAAATCGATCGGTGCGGCAGCAGTCGGCAAGACATGCTCTGCCACCAGCGGGCGCGCTGCAAAGGTCTCGATTTCAGTGATCGCTTGCCACAAGGCATGACGCAATTGCTCCAGCGCCCATGCCGGATCATCTGCGCTCGCCAGCACCTGCTCGGCAGCACGCGCCCGTTGCTGCGTTTCCAGCAAGGCCAGGTTGCCGGCCGCACCAGCGAGCTTGTGCATCAGCGCAGCAGCAACCGCGCGCTCGCCGCCAGCCAGGCTGGCCAGCATGACATCGACGGCATCGCCATAGCTGACGGCGAAGCGCCGCAGATAATACCGGTAAGCCGGCAGATCCGACCAGAGCTGCAAGGCACATGCCACATCCATCACGGCAGCCGGGGCAGCGCCGCTGGTGGCAACCGGTTGCTCAGCAAGGTTGCCAGCCAAGTTGCCAGCCCCGGTGCCAAATTCGGATGCCAACGGCGAAGTCAGGCGCAAGATCAGCGCAATCGTTGTCGGCACGTCAAACGGTTTGCTGATGAAGTCGCTCATGCCAGCGGCGCGGGCGGCATCTTGCTGCGATTTGAAGGCGCCGGCTGTCAGCGCGACGATGGGAATGGCATCGAACTGGGGCAGTCGCCGCAACTGGCGCGTCGCTTCGATGCCATCCATGACCGGCATTTGGACATCCATCAAGATCAGATCGACCTGATCGGGATGATCCAGCAACCAATCCAGCGCATCCTTGCCATCGACTGCCAGTGTCACCAGAGCGCCCTCGCCGCATAAAATGCGCTGCGCCACTTCGCGGTTGATTTCGCTGTCATCGACGATGAGCAAACGCACACCGGCCAAGCCATGGGCCGCGCGCCTTCGCGGCGCTGGCAACAGCGCGGAATGCGCGCTCGCATCCGCGCT
>CANFGA010000146.1 GCA_947446335.1 Oxalobacteraceae bacterium
ATCGCACTGGAGCGCCTCAGTTTCCACCCACGTTCGAGCATGCAAGACTACCTGGCCATGCACCACAACATCGATATCTGCCTCGACAGCGTTCCCTTCAATGGCAATACCATCACCCATCATGCGCTCTGGATGGGGGTGCCGACCTTGACGCTGGCCGGGCCTACCCCGGCGGCCAGAGCCGGACTGGCACTGCAAAGCCAGATCGGACTGACCGGATTCATCGCCCACGACAACAGCCAATTCGTGGCGCAAGGATTGCACTGGGCCAGCCACCTTGACGATCTCGCCGCCATCCGGAGCGAACTGCGAACCCGGTTCAGCCTCTCGCCTGCAGGCCAGCCTGATGTCGTCCCGGCAGCCATGGCGCGCGCGCTGCGCATCATGTGGCAACGCTGGTGCGCCGATCTGGCGCCGGCATCGTTCGAAGTCCAGCAACAACAAGTTTGACCGACCGGCTGCGATCGACCAGCCACGGTTGATTAGCCACCGTTGATCAGCCCTGATTGACCGGCCCGATGTGACCATCGTGACATCGGGCCATCGGCCCGACCTTCTCCCTGAAATATTTCTTAAAAAAATACGTTCTGTCTATCAACTTTTATCGGCCATTACCGTTACCAGTAACAACAGCGGTTTGAATGCATCCGACACCAGGAGGCAGGCCAAAGTTGGCGGCACATAGCCGCACAGAAATAATTCAGGAGACACACCATGTCGAACATGATCAACACCAACCTTGCCTCGATGACCGCTCAAAACAGCTTGAGCAAATCGCAATCGTCATTGAGCACATCGCTGCAGCGCCTGTCGTCAGGCATGCGGATCAACAGCGCAAAAGACGATGCAGCCGGCCTGGCGATCGCCACCAAGATGGATTCCCAGATCCGCGGCATGGCGCAGTCGGGCCGTAATGCAAACGATGGCATCTCGCTGTCGCAAACCGCCGACGGCGCACTCGCCACCGCCAGCGATGCGCTGCAGCGGATGCGCGAACTGGCGGTCCAGGGCGCCAGCGGCACGCTGGGCAGCGACGATGCCGCCAACATGGACAAGGAATACCAGGCACTGGCAAAAGAGGTGACACGGATCTCGACCGATACCAAGTTCAACGGCATATCGGTCCTGGATGCGGCCGGTCGTACTGGCGGAACCGACATTCAGGTCGGCGCCGATGTCGGTCAAACCATCAACATTCCGGAAACCGATCTGAAAGCACAGGCTGCCACCCTCGATGGCGCTACCGATGTGACCGATGTCGCCAAATCGAACGCTGCCATCACGGCCCTCGACCTGGCGTTGCAAGAAGTCACCGGCCAGCGCGCCGATCTGGGTGCGGCGCAAAACCGGCTCGGCTTCGCGGCCACCAGTTTGCAAAACTCGGTCGAAAATCAGACCGCCGCCAAGAGCCGCATCATGGATGCCGACTTTGCGACGGAAACAGCGAACCTGTCGCGCGGCCAGATCTTGCAACAGGCCGGCACCGCGATGCTGGCCCAGGCCAACTCGCTGCCGAACGGCGTGATGGCACTGCTGCGTTAATAAGGTACTACCGTAAGGTACCACCGTAAGGTACCACCGTAAGGTAGCAGTGCAAGGTAGCAACGTAACGTACCAGAGCGCAACACCAGCAACAAGCCAACTGCCTGACAGGCAGTTGGCCACAGACTATCGGTGATCCAGGTGAATCCGTTCCGTCTTCACCGAACCAAGAAGGATGGATATGGAAATCAACAGCACCGGCGCAGCATCGAACCCCATGCCGATCGGCCTGGCAACGCGCTCCCCACAGCCAATACCAAAAGAAGCCCGGGTCACTCCTGCCGCCACCGCACAACCGGTTGCAGCATCGAAGACCGATCAGGTGCAACTCGAAGAAGCGGTCAAGGCCATCAATGCGATGCTGGCACCGGTGACCAACGCCGTCACCTTCAGCATCGACCAGGACTCCGGCAAGACCGTCGTGAAACTGCTCGACAACCAGACCAATGAAGTGATACGCCAATTTCCGTCCAAGGAAATGCTCGCCATCGCCAAGGACATGACGCAATACAAGGGATTGTTGATTTCAGAGAAATCCTGATCAACCATCGGATAAAAAATGACCATCTCATCGCCTGGCATCGGCTCCAGCCTCGACGTCAACAGCATTGTTTCGCAGTTGATGGCGCTGGAACGCGCACCGCTCGATCTCATCACGAAAAAGACTGCAGCGATCCAGTCCAAGATATCGTCGTTCGGCTCGATCAAGAGCGCCTTGTCGACTTTTCAGACGGCGATGGCGAACATGACCGATGTCAGCAAGATCACCGCCTTGAGCGGTGCCTCCAGCGATGCCAGCAGTGCAACGATCAGCGCCAGTACCGGCAGTGGCGCCGTGCCGGCCAATTACAGCCTTGAAGTGACGCAACTGGCGCAAGCGCAAAAGCTGGCCACGACAGGTCAGGCCAGCGCACAAAGCGCGATCGGCAGCGGCACGATCACGTTCGACTTTGGCACGATCGCCGGCGGAAAACTCGGTACCGATGGCAAATATGGCGCCGCAGCCGATGGCAGCGCAACGACCTTCACCAGCAATGGCAGCGGCCAGAAAGAGGTCGTGATCGGCGCTGGCGATACCTCGCTTTCAGGCATCCGCGATGCGATCAACAGCGCCAACATCGGTGTCACCGCATCGATCGTGAATGACGGCAGCGCCACGCCATACCGGCTGGTGCTGACCGACACCAGCTCCGGCAAAGCCAGCAGCATGAAAATTTCCGTCACCGGCGACGGCGGCGACCCTGCGCTGTCGAACTTGCTCAGCCACGATCCAGCCAGCGCGACCGGACAGGCGCTGACCCAGACTCAGAGCGCCCAGGATGCGCTGTTCAAGATCGATGGCATCGCAATCTCGAAAGCAAGCAATACCGTCACCGATGCGATCGACGGGGTCACGCTGACGCTGCTCAAACCGACGACGACCGTGCCGGTCGCGCTGTCACTGACCGGCGACAACGCCGCCATCACGGCATCGATCACCCAATTTGTCAGCGCCTACAATCAAATCACCAAGACGCTGAAAGATGTCTCGGCCTATAACCCGACCACCAAGGTATCGGCCACCTTGAGCGGCGACGCAACCGTGCGCAGCCTGCAATCGCAACTGCGCGCCATCATGATGACCCCGATCGCCGGCAGCGCCAACGTCACGTCGACGCTGTCCAAGATCGGCATCGCCTTCCAGACCGATGGCACGCTGGCGGTCGACGATACCAAGCTGCAAGCAGCGCTCGTCACGAACCAGGCTGCAGTTACCGGCCTGTTTGCGGCTGTGGGCAGCGCCTCCGATGGCCGGGTCAGTTTTTCCGGCACCACCGACAAGACCGTGCCGGGAGCCTACGCCGTCACCGTGTCGCAGATCGCCAGGCAAGGCTCCTACACTGGCAGCAGCCCGACCGGAAGCACGGTTGACGCAAGCAATAATACGATGCAAGTGCAGCTCAATGGCGTCACAGCAAGCATCACGCTGACCGACGGCAACTATACCCCCGCCAGACTGGCGGGCGAAATCCAGTCCAAGATCAACGGCGCCAAAGAGTTTTCAGCGGTCGGATCGAGCGTGACGGTGAGCGCCGCCAGCGATGGCACGCTGTCGATACAGCCAGCCAGATATGGCGCATCATCGCAAGTGAGCTTCTTCAGTGGCGGCAGTGACTTCTTTGGTGCAACACCGGCACTGATTGCCGGAACCGATGTCGCCGGCACCATCAACGGCGTCGCCGCCACCGGTTCGGGGCAATACCTGACCGGCGCAAGCGGTGATGCCGCGGAAGGCTTGAAGCTGAAAATTTCGGGCAGCGTCACGGCTGATGAAACGCGCGGCACCGTCAATTATTCCCAGGGTTATGCTTATCAATTGGATAGCATGATTACCAAACTGCTGTCGACGACGGGGGCACTCACCACGAAGACGACAGGCCTGGCCGCCTCGGTGACGGCGATGGGGAAAGATGGCGATAAAGTGAGCGCGAACCTGGTATTGATCGAAGCGCGCTACCGGTCGCAATTTACCGCACTCGACGTCCTGATGGCCAAGATGACGACGACAAACAATTTCCTGACACAACAATTTGCATCAATGACCGCCAACGCATAAGGAAAAGCCAGCATGTTCGGATCAACCAAACCCGGCGCCAACGCCTACGCCAAAATCGACATCGACACTGGCGTGCTGGCCGCCAGCCCGCACAAACTGACGCTGATGCTGTTCGACGCCGCACTGCTGGCGCTGAACATGGCGCAGATACACATGAAAGCGAATGACATCGAAAAGAAAGGCAAGGATATTTCGCGCGCGATCATGATGATCGAGAGCGGCTTGCGCTCCAGCCTCGACAAGAAAGCCGGCGGCGAGATCGCGAAAAACCTCGATGAGCTGTACGCCTATATGTGCCGGCAATTGCTGATGGCAAACATCAAGAGCCAGCCCGAACTGCTGGTTGAAGTTCATCTTTTGCTGACCAATTTGCGCTCGGCATGGGTAGAGATCGACCCGGCAGCGAAAGCGGCTGCAGCTGCGGCCCCGGCAGCGCCGCTTGCCAGCGCGCCAAAGATGAGCGCTTATGGCGCGCTGGCGCCGCGCGCATCGGGCTTCGTCTATGCCTGAAATGGTGCAGCCAGAGCGCATCATTTTGCAGTATCAAGCGATGGCAGCCATCATCCGCGCCATGCTGGCTGCGGCGCGGGCGGAAGATTGGGATGGCCTGGGAGTGCTGGAAGCCGAGTGCGCTGCCCATGTAGCAACATTACAGCGCGATGAACCGCAGGTACTCCTGTCCTCGCCCCAGAGCGAGCAAAAGGCGGCATCGATCGTGCAAATGCTGGACGACGATCGACAAATACGCCAACTTGCCAGCGCCCGCATGACCCATTTGTCCAATGAGATGCATAACGCCAGCACCGAGCGCAAGCTCTCGCGCGCTTACGGCAGCTAGCGATCTCACATTCCCGCCTGCAACATGGCAGGAATGTTCGGATTCAATTCAGCGCAGACCCGACGCCGCCTTCGCCAGTTCGGTGATGCGGGCCCAGTTACCAGCCAGAATCGCATCCTTGGGCGTGAGCCACGAACCGCCGACGCAAGCGACATTCTTGCAAGCCAAGAATTGTGATGCAGTTTCTTGCGAAATGCCGCCGGTCGGACAAAAGGTCACGTCCGACAACGGGCCGTAGAGCGCGTTCAGCATCCCGACACCGCCCGCTGGCACAGCCGGGAACAATTTCAATTGCAGGAAACCCTGTTCGCGCGCGGCCATCACTTCGGATGGCGTCATCACGCCCGGCAACAGCGGCAAGCCGCTGCTCTTGGCTGCGGCGATCAGGGCTGGCGTCAAGCCGGGCGAAACGCCAAATACGGCGCCGGCATCCCGAGCTGCGGCGAATTCGTCGGGATGCGTCAACGTACCCACGCCGACGATCGCGCCCGGCACTTGCGCCATCGCGCGAATCGCGGCCAAGCCGTGCTTGGTGCGCAACGTCACTTCGAGCACGCGGATACCGCCCGCCACCAAAGCTTGCGCCAGCGGCACAGCATGTTCAGGATCGTCGATCGCAATCACGGGGATCACGCTCGAAGTGCGCATTATGTCCAGCATTGTCATTGTCATGTCGGCTTCTTTATCAGGTTGTCTTCGTCGGAGGAAAATGGCTCGGCTTCGCGCATGCTGGCGATGTCGTGCAAGGGAACAATGGTGGGCAGCGGCGAAGGCAGGGCGAAGGTGGTTGCGCCCTCTTCCGCAGCGCTGATCGAGGCGCGGAACATCGCAAACAATTCGCGCCCCATGCCGATCTGGCTGGCGCTGAGATCAGCCTGGGTTTGCACGCGCGCCGCCCAGATATCAGGAGGTACCAGCGCATCGAGTTGGCCGCTGGCGGCGTCCAAACGGATGATGTCGCCATCGCGCACCAGGCCGAGCGGGCCACCGGCCAGGATTTCTGGCGAGACATGGATCGCGGCCGGCACCTTGCCCGACGCGCCCGACATGCGCCCGTCGGTGACCAGGGCCACGCAGCGCCCGGCATCTTGCAAGTTGGCCAGCGCCGGCACCAGAGCGTGCAGTTCAGGCATGCCGTTCGCGCGCGGGCCCTGGAAGCGCAGCACCGCGACAAAATCGCGGTTCAATTCGCCAGCCTTGTAGGCGTGCATGAACGCGTCCTGCGAATTGAACACCAGCGCCGGCGCTTCGACGCTGCGGTGCTCGACCTTGACGGCCGAGACCTTCATCACGGCGCGGCCCAGATTGCCCTTGACCAGGATCAGACCGCCGTCAAGCGCGAACGGATTGTCCGCCGAGCGCAGCACGTTTTCATCGGCGCTGACATCAGGCGCGCCCTTCCAGACGACGTTCTCGCCGTCGAGGAAAGGCTCCGCGCAATGGGCGCGCAAGCCCTTGCCCAGGATCGTCGTCACATCTTCATGCAGCAAGCCGGCATCGAGCAATTCGCGGATCAGGAAACCGGTGCCGCCGGCGGCGTGGAAATGGTTGACGTCGGCTTCGCCGTTCGGATAGATGCGCGTCAGCATCGGCACCGCGCCGGAGAGTTCATTGAAATCGTCCCAGTCGATGACGATGCCGGCCGCCTTCGCGATCGCCACCAGATGCAGCGTATGGTTGGTCGAGCCGCCGGTAGCGAGCAGCGCGACAATGGCGTTGACGATATTCTTTTCATCGACCACATGGCCGACCGGAATGTAGGAAATGCCGGCGGCGGCGATCGTCACCGCGCGCTGCGCAGCCGCCGCCGTGAGCGCATCGCGCAGCGGCGTGCCCGGCGTGATGAAGGCGGCGCCCGGCAAATGCAAGCCCATCACTTCCATCAGCATCTGATTGCTGTTGGCAGTGCCATAGAAGGTGCAGGTGCCGGCGCCGTGATACGAGGCCGATTCACATTCCAGCAATTCCTCGCGCGTGGCCTTGCCTTGCGCATACAACTGGCGTACCCGGGCCTTGTCGGAGTTCGACAAACCGCTCGTCATCGGGCCGGCCGGCACGAACACGGCTGGCAGATGGCCGAAATGCAAGGCGCCGATCAGCAAACCCGGCACGATCTTGTCGCACACGCCCAGATAGACGGCGGCGTCAAACATGTTGTGCGAAAGCGCAATAGCAGTCGACATCGCGATCGCATCGCGCGAAAACAGCGACAATTCCATCCCCGGCTGGCCTTGCGTGACACCATCGCACATCGCGGGCACGCCGCCGGCGAACTGGGCCACGGCGCCGACCTTGCGCACCGCTTCCTTGATAATGCGGGGAAATCCTTCGAACGGCTGGTGCGCCGACAGCATGTCATTGTAGGC
>CANFGA010000147.1 GCA_947446335.1 Oxalobacteraceae bacterium
ACATCGAACAAGATGCCGGCGCAGCGCAGATTGTGGCGCGTCATTTCGACCATGTCGCCCGAAATGTCGCTGCCGAAAATGGTCGGCTCAAGCGGCAATGGGTTCGGCTTGATCGCGTTTTTCATGTCCAGCCATGGCTGCGCATCGTAGCCGTTGAAATTCTCGAAGGCGAACGGGCGGCGCGAACCGGAAGGAATGCCGGCCACCATTTGCGCTGCCTCGGCCAGGATGGTGCCGGAACCGCACATCGGGTCGAACAGCACCATGCCGGGTTTCCAGCCAGCCACGCGCAGCAAGCCGGCGGCCAGGTTTTCGCGCAGCGGCGCGTCGCCAGTCTCTTCGCGCCAGCCGCGCTTGAACAGCGCCTCGCCGGAAGTATCGAGATAGACGGTGAAGCTGCGCGCATCGAGAAAACCGACGATGCGCATGTCAGGCGCCTTGGTGTTGACTGACGGGCGCTCATTGCACAGGTCGCGGAAACGGTCGCAGATCGCATCCTTGATTTTGAGCGTCGCAAATTCCAGACTGCGCAGCGGCGACTTGACGGCGGTGACGTCGACCCGGATCGTGTGGTGCACGCCGAACCAGTCTTCCCACGGCTGCGCCAGCACCAGGTCATAGATGTCGTTTTCATTCTGGTAGCCAGCGTGCGCCATCCGCATCAGCACGCGCGAAGCGATGCGCGAATGCAAGTTGACGCGATAAGCATCCGTCAAGTCGCCCGAGCAATGGACGCCGCCGGGCACTTGATTGTGTACTTTCAGGCTGCTGCCGGTTTGCTGAGCGATTTCGCCCAATTCTTCGGCCAGCGCCGCTTCCATGCCGCGCGGGCATGGGCAAAAATAGGAAGCCATGGTGTACCTTTTATCCGTTGAAAATCAAAAATCCGTTTGCTGCGGTGCCGGGATCAATTCCGGCGCTTCTACTTCGGCGCTTCTACTGCGCCCTCATCCCCGGCCCTTCTCCCTCGGGAGAAGGGAGAATAGCGGGGAAGTCTGCTATTCGAGGAACTTGCGCTCGACGAAGTCGAGCCGGTCCTGGCCCCAGTAGCCTTCGCCGTCGACGATGTACCAGGGCGCGCCAAACACGCTGGCTGCGATCGCATCGTCGGTGTTGCGGTCGTATTCTGCCTGGACGCTGGCGGTGTCGGACGACTTGACCAGCATCTTGCCATCGAGTTCGCAGCTGTTCGCAATCTGCACCAGCGTTTCTTCATCGCCGATGTTGCGCTCGGCTACCCACAGCGCGCGCATGATCGCGTCCGTCAGCGCCAGCGCCACGTCGACGCCGAGCGCGAGGCGGGTGGCGATGATCAGGCGCGAAGCGGCGTCGCCCTGGACCGGGAAAAACTTCGGCTGCACATTGAGCGGCAGTTGCAGCGCTTGCGAGCAGCGCGCCAATTCCAGCAAGCGATACGCCTGGCGCTGCGGCGAGCGTTTGCTCAGCGGCAAACCGCCGGACACGCTGAATACCTTGCCCAGGTCGAAGGGACACACTTCGATCTGCACCCCGTGCTGCTTGGCCAGCGCGACCAGGCGCGCATGGCCGAGATAACTCCAAGGCGATTGCGGCACGAAAAAGTACCGGCAAATCTTGCTGCGGTTGGCATTGTTGCTCGCATTGTTCATATGGCTCCGATCAGAACGGCTTGACGACGACCAGCACGACGATGGCCAGCAACAGGATCACCGGCACTTCGTTAAACCAGCGTAACCAGACGTGGCTGCGCTTGTTTTCACCTTTTTCAAACTTTTTCAACATGCTGCCGCAGGCATGGTGATAACCGATCACCAGCACCACCAGCGTCAGCTTGGCGTGCATCCACGGCGGCATCTTCATCCCGCCATTCGACGGCATGTACATCATCCAGATCAAGAGCAAGCCAAACACGATCGCCGGCACCGCCAGGATGCTCATGAAGCGATAGAGTTTGCGCGCCATCAGCAGCAGGCGCTCGGTGGCCACCGTGTTGGTTTCCTGAGCCAGGTTGACGTAGATGCGCGGCAAATAGAACAGGCCGGCAAACCAGGAAGTGATGAAGACGATGTGCAGCGCTTTAATCCAGAGCATGAGTTTCCGATAGTAATTAATTAACGACAGGCTTTAAGGGCATGATTTTTACAGTGCCCGAATTGCTATGCAATTCGCCTGTCGATCTGAAATGACTTGAAAAGTGTTTGTATCACCCACCAAGTCGGATCGAGCCGAAACCCCGGCCTTCAGGCCGGGGTATTCAAGAACAGTGTGCTTATTGGCGCACTTCGCCGTGACCGAACACGACGTATTTCAGCGACGTCAAGCCATCGAGTCCGACCGGTCCTCGCGCATGCAGTTTGTCATTCGAAATGCCGATCTCGGCGCCCAGGCCATATTCAAAACCGTCGGCGAAGCGGGTCGATGCATTGACCATCACCGAGGCCGAATCGACTTCGCGCAAGAAGCGCAGCGCAGCGCTGTAATCTTCGGTGATGATGGCATCGGTGTGGTGCGACGAGTAAGTGTTGATATGGTCGATCGCCTCATCCAAACCATCGACGATCTTGATCGACAAGATCGCCGCCAGGTATTCGGTCTGCCAATCTTCGTCGGTGGCGGCGACCAGATGCGGATAGCCGGCCAGCAACGCCAGCGCTTCCGGATCGGCGCGCAGTTCGACTTCCTTGGTCAGATACAGTTTTGCCAGTTCGGGCAGCACCGAGGGCGCGATCGAGCGCGCCACCAGCAGCGTTTCCATCGTGTTGCACGTGCCGTAGCGGTGGCACTTGGCATTGAAGGCGATCGCGGATGCCTTCCCAACATCAGCCTTGGCATCGATGTAGACGTGGCAGATGCCATCGAGGTGCTTGATCATCGGCACCGTCGATTCTTCGATCAGGCGCGCGATCAAGCCCTTGCCGCCGCGCGGCACGATCACGTCGACGTATTGCGGCATCGTGATCAGCGCGCCGACGGCGGCGCGGTCGGTGGTGTCGACCACTTGCACCGCATGCGCGGGCAAGCCGGCGCCGGCCAGGCCTTCCTCGACCAGCTTGGCCAGCGCCCGGTTGCAATGGATCGCTTCCGAACCGCCGCGCAGAATCGTCGCATTGCCGCTCTTGATGCACAGCCCGGCCGCATCGACCGTCACGTTCGGGCGCGCTTCATAGATGATCCCGATCACGCCCAGCGGCACGCGCATCTGGCCGACCTGTATCCCGCTGGGACGAAATTTCATGTTCGAGATCTCGCCGATCGGATCGGCCAGCGTGACGATCTGCTGCAAGCCTTCGACCATCGTTGCGATCGCGGCATCCGAGAGCGTCAACCGGTCCAGCATCGCCGGCGCCAGGCCGGCCGCTTCGGCCGCGGCCAGATCGAGCCGGTTGGCGGCGCGCAGCAAGTCGGCATCGCGCACGATGGCGGCGGCGATCAGGGTCAACGCCCGGTTGCGAGTGGCGCTGTCGGCACGCGCCATCGCGCGCGATGCGACGCGCGCCTGGCGCCCGACCTGTTCCATGTAACTCTTGATATCCATCGTCATCCTTTTTATTTTGCCAACCCTATCAGCGCGCCACGCTCAACGCCAGTTGCAGCATCGCATCCCAGGCATCGCCGGCATGGTCTTTCGAGCGCAGCCCCTTGACCATCTTGTCGACCTGGGCCGCCTGCCGCAGCGCCGCTTCCAGCGTCGCCAAAGACAATCTGCGCAGCGCCGGCTCCATCATCCGCTCGCGCGGACCCCAGATCCGGTATTCCTTGGTCAGCGCGGCAAGCGGACGGCCCTGCGCCATGCCGGCCTTCAATTTTAACAGCGTGCGCACTTCTTCGGCCACTGCCCACAATACCAGCGGCAGCGCCTCGCCCTCGCCCTTCAATCCTTCCAGCATCCGCACCAGCCGGGCCGGATCGCCAGCCAGCATCGCCTCGCTGAGCTTGAAAACATCGTAGCGCGCCACGTTCAGCACCGCATCCTGGACCTGCTCCACAGTGAGCTGTCCCGGCTCGTGCAGCAGCCCCAGTTTCAAAATTTCCTGATGCGCCGCCAACAAGTTGCCCTCGACCCGGTCGGCGATGAATTCGAGCCCAGGGCGCGGTGCGCTCTGGCCCTGCTGCGACAAACGGGTCGCGATCCAGTTCGGCAATTGGGCGCGCTCGACTTGCGCGATCTCGATGTAGACCGCTGCCTGCTGCAAGCTGGCGACCCAGGCTGCCTTTTGCGTCGCCCAGTCCAGCTTGGGCAGCGTGATCAGGGTCAGGTTGTCGGGGCTGAGACTCTTCGCATATTGTTGCAGCGCCGCGCCGCCATCCTTGCCGGGCTTGCCGGTCGGGATGCGCAACTCGATCAGCTTCTTGTCGCCGAACAGCGACAATTCCTGGTTCGCCGCCAGCAACTCGCCCCATTTGAAGCTGCGCTCGACGCTGAGCACGGCGCGCTCACCATAGCCTTGCGCGCGGGCGGCGCGGCGGATCTTGTCGGCAGCTTCCAGCGCCAACAAGTGCTCGTCGCTGGCGATCACATACAGCTGCGCCAGCGGCTTGGCCAGATGCGCATCCAGCATCTCGATGCGCAGTTGCATCTTACCGGGCTGCGGCTGGCGCAGTGGTGGCCGCGGAAGGCGCGGCAGCGTCAGTGGCAGCGCCGGTGGCAGCGTCGGTGGCAGGAACAGGGCTGCTGGTGACGACCGGTTTCAGCGCCACCAGACGGCGCAGTATCTGCTGCACCAGATCGGCTTGCATGTTCCGATACAACA
The DNA here is from genome assembly GCA_947446335.1 of Oxalobacteraceae bacterium. Classification (GTDB taxonomy): domain Bacteria; phylum Pseudomonadota; class Gammaproteobacteria; order Burkholderiales; family Burkholderiaceae_D; genus Janthinobacterium. The sequence goes on from CANFGA010000147.1 coordinate 4,731, forward strand.
TCTCTTCTTCGGTTTCCTTGGCCAGCAACTGGGTTTCGTTGAAGGTGATCGGACGCGTCAAGGTGATCTGAGTCGGGCCCAGCAATTGATTGCCCAGGTTGTCGCGCACCTTGAACAGGATCGTGTAGCTGAGCTGGTACTCGCGCACCCGGCCATTGGTGTTGAGCGACAGGATCGTCTTGCCGCGGTTTTTGCCCGGATCGCTCAGCACATCGATGATGCCATCGGCCTGGGCCTCGTCTTGCGCGATCTCGGTCGTGCCCATCGCGCGGATGTTGCGCTTCAAGTCGATCGCCAGCGGCGACGACACCGGCAAACCGACATAGATTCTGTTGAACGGCAGGTTGTAACTGCCATCGGAGCCGCGCAGGTGGAAGCCGCAGGCCGACAGCGCCAAGGCAGCTGCCAGCATCAGGGCCGGAGCCCGGATCGAAGCCAGGAACGGAGTCGACCAGCTGGCAAAAGAAATTTTCATGTCGTTGTTCACCTTGTGTTCCATCCTTTCAGACCACGATGCTGACCAGCTTGCCCGGCACGACGATGACCTTCTTCGGCGCCGTTTCCAGATACTTTTGTACGCTCTCGCAAGCGAGCGCCAGCGCTTCGATCGTCGCCTTGTCGGCATCCTTGGCCACCGTGATCGAGCCGCGCAGCTTGCCGTTCACCTGGATCATCATCTCGATCTCGGCCTGTTCCAGCGCTTCAGGATCGACCTGCGGCCATGGCGCATTGAGGATGTCACCGTGTACATTCGCGTAACCCAGTTCTTGCCACAGCACATGGGTGATGTGCGGTGCGACCGGGTTCAGCAGGCGCAGGAAGATCGACAGGCACTCGGCCGCCAGCCAGTCGGACACGCCCTTGGCCGCCTCCATCGTGTTCAGCATCTTCATGCAAGCCGACACCACGGTGTTGTACTGGATCCGCTTCAAGTCGTAATCGGCTTGCTGCAACAGCTTGTGGATGTCGCGCCGCAGCGACTTGTCGGCTGCGTTGGCGTCCGCTTTCGAGCCAGCCGCGGCACCCGATGCCAGCGCGCGGGCAATCGACGGCGCCTGGGCATGCGCATATGCCCAGACTCGGCGCAGGAAACGGTGCGCACCTTCGACGCCGCTGCCCGACCACTCCAGCGTCTGCTCCGGCGGTGAGGCGAACATCGTGAACAGGCGCGCGGTATCGGCGCCGTATTGCTCGATCTGGGCTTGCGGATCGATGCCGTTGTTCTTGGACTTCGACATTTTTTCGATGCCGCCAACTTGCACTGGCTCGCCATCGGCGATCAATTTGGCGCTTTGCGGGCGGCCCTTGTCGTCCAGTGTCAGGGCGATCGCGTCCGGATTGAACCAGGTCTTCTTGCCGATCGCATCTTCGCGGTAATAGGTTTCATTGAGCACCATCCCCTGCGTGAGCAGGTTCACGAACGGCTCGTCGAACTTGACCAGGCCGAAGTCGCGCATGATCTTGGTCCAGAAGCGCGCATACAGCAGATGCATGACCGCGTGCTCGATGCCGCCGATGTACTGGTCCATCGGCATCCAGTAATCGTTGCGTTCGTCGACCATCGCATCGGGACGACCGGGCGTGGGCGGCGACGTGTAGCGCATGTAATACCAGGACGAATCGACGAAAGTATCCATCGTGTCGGTCTCGCGCCGGGCCGGCTTGCCGCACTTCGGGCAGTCGCAGCGCAAGAAGGCTTCATGCTTGGCAAGCGGATTGCCGCTGCCGTCCGGCACGCAATCCTCGGGCAGGACGACCGGCAAATCTTTTTCAGGCACCGGCACCGCACCGCAATCGACGCAGTGGATGATAGGGATAGGCGTGCCCCAGTAGCGCTGGCGCGAAATGCCCCAGTCGCGCAGCCGGAACGTGATCTTTTTCTCGCCCAGGCCTTTTTCGGCCAAGTCGGCAGCGATCGCATCGACCGCGCTCGACTGGCGCAAGCCATCGTATTTGCCGGACTCGACGCACACGCCGTGATCCTTGTCAGCATACCATTCCTGCCAGGCATCAAGGGAAAAGGTCTTGCCCTCGAGCGCCACCGATTGGCGGATAGGCAAGTCGTATTTCTTGGCAAAGGCAAAATCGCGCTCGTCGTGCGCCGGCACGCCCATCACGGCGCCATCGCCGTAGGTCATCAAGACGTAATTGCCGACCCAGACCGCGAGCTGCGCACCGGTCAAAGGATGGGTGACGAACAGGCCGGTGGGCATGCCCTTCTTTTCCATCGTCGCCATGTCGGCTTCGATCACGCTGCCGAGCTTGCACTCGGCCATGAAGGCGGCCAGTTCGGGATTCGATTGCGCCGCATGCAGCGCCAGCGGGTGCTCGGCGGCGACCGCGCAAAAGGTCACGCCCATGATGGTGTCGACGCGGGTGGTGAACACGTACAGCTTGCCGTCGCCGATCAACGCGCCATCGTCACCCTTGATCTGGTGCGGAAACGCGAAGCGCACGCCGCTCGACTTGCCGATCCAGTTGGTTTGCATCGTGCGCACACGCTCGGGCCAGCCCGGCAGCTTCTGATCGACATAATCGAGCAATTCATCGGCATAATC
>CANFGA010000148.1 GCA_947446335.1 Oxalobacteraceae bacterium
AGAAAGAGTATGAAGCGTTTAGCTTAATTTGTCAACCTCTCCTTTACAACATCGTCGTTTCCGGCGACCCTTTTTTGTTTCGCTTTGCAGCGTCGCTCATTGGGGAGGCGAACTATAGCAAGGCATGGACTTGCTGGCAAGGATTATTCGATCAAGCCGGAGAGTAGGGCCGGGGCGCCGGATTGCGTCGAGCACGACTGCCGCATCCGGCACACGGCACCGGGGACGCACTTGCCCGACTTTTTCATGCAAGGCCAGCCGTGCACCAACCGGCGTGAACAACAAAACTTCAGGGCAGATCAGGCTCTCGAGCGCAAGACTTGCCGGATCACATCACCATCGATATCGTGGGCTTTCAGGTACTCGACGGCACACACGGTGTTGAATTCAGCCTGCACATCGAGACCGTGGCTGACGATTTTCTTCTGGGAAATATCCAGCGCATCATAAATGGATGCAAACGCCGGTGACGGGGTATTGGTATGCTCTATCAGGGAATTCACTGCTTTTTCCTTTAACGGTTATCGATGAAACGACCATCGAATCAGATAAATTTGGTGCTTGGACCATAATTATCCGCCATTATCGATAGATAGCAATCTTAATATTGATCAATGCCAAATATTTTTCGAATATCAAAATAATTTCTTGACAATTTCATCGCAGACCCAGAATTTTTCCATATATAAAGCCCGACCACATGCCACCACGACGACAACAATATAGGATAAATAATAGTATTATTTTTATAACTTTTTAAAGAAAAATGCCCCGATGACAAAAGACATCGAGGCAAACGGCGGCATTTTTTATCGCTGCGCACGGATGCTGGCCGGCAACGGACAACGATGCGCTGCTCAGTACAAGTCACGGATGGCAAGACAGTGCAGGCCTGGGCGCTCCCTCCCCTGCGGCCTGCGCGTCAAGGGCTGGCATGGCGGCGACACTGGATCAATGCCTGCTCTCGCCGCGCGCTCTTTGCTCCGGACTGCACAGTGTCGAATAGAGGCCGACAGCAGGATGCTCGTCCGGCCGTCCGATTGAAGAGTCACCGGCATCGCCATGACGATGAAAATATTGCCATATAGAAAAAATCAGAGTTTTCATATTGATCCTCATTTAAATCCGGCAACAATCAGGAATGATTGAATATATCTACAGCTAGATATAAATTGTTTATATCATTTCTTATTTTCTTAGGATGATTATCAGTGCGGCTTGGCATACATCAAATAAATTGCGCATTCCGATCAAAAATTACTTGAGAATAAAATAAATTGTTTATATCGTTATATATTCATTGCCATTTTTATTACTCTGAAATCCTGCCGAAAGCCGAGCACTGGTCAGCGCTCTGCGTCGCTGAAGTCACGCGACCGTCAAACGGCATGTCGTGGCAACTTCAGGTTGACGGCGCCGCTGCGCAACGCCACGATGGCAATCATTGAAAACCGGGAGACTGATCATGATTGCAGGATTGACAATATTGTTGCTGTTCCAGTTGGCTGGCGAGGTGCTGGCGCATCTGTTCGCGCTGCCGCTGCCGGGCCCGGTGATCGGCATGGCCTTGCTGTTCATCGCCCTGGCGCTGCGCGGGGGCGTGCCGGCATTTCTGGGGCAGACCAGCACCAGTTTGCTGAGCCACCTGTCGCTGCTGTTCATTCCGGCTGGCGTGGGCGTGATGCTGCACTTCCAGCGCATCGCCAACGAATGGCTGGCCATCGCCTGCGCGCTGGTGATCAGCACTGCAGTCACGCTGGCGGTCACCGCATGGACGCTGCGCCTGCTGCAGCGCAGCAAGCGATGAACGCCGTGACGCCGCAACTGGCTGAAATCTGGGTCTACCTGGCGACCACGCCGCTGCTCGGCCTCACCATCACGCTGCTCGCCTATCAACTGGCGCAAGCGCTGTACTCGCGCCTGCGCGGTAACCCGCTGGCCAATCCGGTCGCCGTCGCGGTGCTGCTGATCATCGGCGTGCTGATGCTCAGCAATACGCCCTACCAGACCTATTTCGATGGCGCCAAGTTCGTCCATTTCCTGCTCGGGCCAGCCACGGTGGCGCTGGCCGTGCCTCTGTATGGCCAGTTGCCAAGGCTGAAGAAAATGCTGACGCCTTTGACGCTGGCCTTGCTGACCGGATCGCTGTGCGGCATCGGCAGCGCGCTCGGCATCGCCTGGGCGCTGGGTGCATCGAAGGCGACGATGCTGTCGCTGGCGCCGAAATCGGTGACCACGCCGATCGCGATGGGAGTGGCTGAAAAAATAGGCGGCCTGCCATCGCTCACCGCGGTGCTGGTGGTGATGACGGGCGTGATCGGCGCGGTGATGGCGCGCAGTCTGCTGCGCCTGCTGCGCATCGATGACAACGACCACGCCACGTTCGGTTTTGCCGTCGGCGTCGCCGCGCATGGCATCGGCACCGCGCGCGCCTTCCAATTGTCGGAAACAGCAGGCGCCTTTGCCGCGCTGGCGATGGGACTCAACGGCGTCGCCACGGCGTTGCTGTTGCCGCTGATTTTATAGTAGTTGGTTAACGCAAAAAGCCGGCGCGTATCCAACGCGCCGGCTTTTTCAATGGGTCAAGCGAATCACTTCGACCAGGCGCGGCCATCCCGGTTCGACTTGCCGATCATCAGCAACGCGACCAGACTGATCAGCGCGGCGATCGACAGGTAATAGCCGACGTAATGCAAGCCAAGGTTGGTGGCCAGCCAGGTGGCGGCATACGGCGCCAGCGAGGCGCCCAGGATGCCGGCGAAGTTGAAGGTCAGCGACGCACCGGTATAGCGCACTGCGGCGGGGAATAATTCGGACAGCATGGTGCCCAGTGGGCCGTAAGTCATCCCCATCAGCGCCAGGCCGAGCGACAAGAACAGCGTCACTTCCCACACCTGGCCGGAACCGAACATCGGCGCCAGCACCAGCCCGAACAGCGCGATCGCACCCGATACCACCAGCAGCGTCATGCGACTGCCGTGACGGTCGGCCAGCACGGCCGAGAGCGGGATCGTGATCGCAAAAAAGACCACGGCAAACAATTGCAGGATCAGGAAATCACGGCGCGAGAAACCGAGCGCGGTCGTGCCCCAGCTCAGCGCGAACACCGTCATCAGATAAAATAGCACGAAAGTAGCCAGCGCAATCAGCGTGCCCAGCACCAGCACGCGGCCATGCTCGCGAAACACGGTCAGCACCGGAATCTTGACGCGGCCATCCTTTTTCAGCACCTCCTGGAAAGCCGGCGTCTCGGTGATCTTGAGCCGCACATACAGACCGACGATGACCAGCAAGGCGCTGGCTAGGAACGGAATGCGCCAGCCAAAGCTGAAAAATTGCGCCTCGGTCAGGGTCTCGCTGAGCAACAGGAAAATGCCGCCCGACAGGAAAAACCCGATCGGCGCACCCAGTTGTGGAAACATGCCGTACCAGGCCCGTTTGCCCGGCGGCGCATTTTCAGTGGCCAGCAACACGGCGCCGCCCCACTCGCCGCCCAGACCGAGGCCCTGGCCGAAGCGGCACAATGCCAGCAGCAGCGGCGCCAGCGCGCCGATCGCCGCATGGGTAGGCAACAGACCGATGACGACCGTCGAGATGCCCATCGTCAGCAAGGCTGCCACCAGCGTGGCCTTGCGCCCGATCCGGTCGCCAAAATGCCCGAACACGGCAGAACCGATCGGGCGCGCAAAGAAGGCGATCGCAAATGTGGCCAGCGATTGCAGCATCGCCGCCGACGGATCCGAGGTCGGGAAAAACAGCTTGGGAAACACCAGCACGGCAGCCGTTGCATAGATGTAAAAATCGAAGAATTCGATCGTGGTACCGATCAGGCTGGCGAACAGGACCGTGCCTTTGGAATTGGTCTTGACGCCAGCGGGAGGCTGCTTGCTCATGTCTGCTGTTTCCTTAATGGAGTAGATCGGGCTGCGCACACCCGCTTGAACCAGGTTCAAGCGGGTGTGCCGCGACATCGGCGAGGTGACTGGCAGAGCGCGGCCGGAAGGTAGTTGCAGCGTCCGATGAATCAGCCGATGGAGAGTGAAACAGACCTCCATGCGGCAAGAGGGCGCAATAATACGCCGGCAGCGGCATTGCGGCAAGTAATCAAAGCCAGGCGATTCAGGCTGCGTCTGGCTTGCGCGAGAGCTTGATCGAATTGGCGTCGGTGCGAAACAGCATCGGTTTGGGCGCCACTTGCTGCGCCGCTTGGGTCAGATGCGCTTGCAAGATGATTTTTTGCACGTCGCCGTGGTGCGGCGATTTCGAACACACCGGATCGGCATTGGCTGCATCGCCGGTCAGCGCCAGCGCCTGGCAACGGCAACCGCCGAAATCCTTCTTTTTTTCAGGACAGCTGCTGCAAGGCTCCTTCATCCACGCATCGCCGCGGTATTTGTTGAAGGCATCGCTGTGGCGCCAGATATCGGCGACGCTGTACTCGGTCACATTCGGAAAATCGATGCCGGGGATCGACTTTGCAGCATGGCAGGGCAAGGCCGTGCCATCGGCGGCGACCGCGAGAAATACCGAGCCCCAGCCATTCATGCATGCTTTCGGACGCGCCTCGAAATAGTCCGGCACCACGAACAGAATGCGGATCCGGTTGCCCACTTTTGCGCGCCAGGCATTGACGACGGCTTCGGCTCGGATCAATTGCTCGTGGGTCGGCAGCAACTGCGCCCGATTCACCAGCCCCCAGCCGTAATACTGGGTGTTGGCCAGTTCCAGGTATTCGACCTCCATTTCCAGCGCCATCTCGATGATGCGCCCGACATGATCGAGGTTATAGCGGTGCAACACCACGTTGAGCACCATCGGGTAGTCATATTGCTTGATCAGTTTCGCGACGCGCGACTTCAGGTCGAAGGTCTTGGTGCTGGTCAAAAAATCGTTCATTTCCTTGGTCGAATCCTGGAATGACAGCTGGATGTGATCGAGCCCGGCATCCTTCATTTGCGCAATGCGGGTCTCGGTCAAGCCGACACCGGACGTGATCAGGTTCGTGTAATAGCCGAGCCGGCGCCCTTCGGCGATCAGTTCGACCAGATCGTCGCGCAGCAATGGCTCGCCGCCGGAAAAACCGAGTTGCGCCGCACCGAGTTTGCGGGCCTGGCGCATCACATCCACCCACTGCGCGGTCGACAGCTCGGCGCGGTTCTCGGCATAGTTGACCGGGTTGTAGCAAAAAACGCAGTGCAACGGGCACTTGTAGGTCAGTTCGGCCAGCAGCCACAGCGGCGGCGCGACAGGAACGGCAGGCAGTGTCGCCTCGGCCAGCGCAAAAAGTGCCGGATCAACAAGATGCGTGTCAGGGAGCATGGAATCAGGGAACGTGGAATCAGGAACTGTGGAATCAGACAAGCCAGCCTCGCTCGCGGGCATCGACGATGAAAGCGAGCACGTCGCTGGTCAGGTCGGTTTGGGAGAACGCTGCCTCCAGTTGCGCGACGATGGCAGCGACATCGGTGCGGCCATCGCAGCGCTTGAGAATTTCAGCCGCACTCTGATTGAGCTTGACCATGCCTTCCGGATACAGCAAGACATGGGCGTTTTGCGCCTCTTCCCACTGCATGCGAAACAGTCTGGATAATTTCGGGATGTCGGCCAGAGGATTCATCGCGTCTCTTCGCTCGGCTGCAACATGAAGGGGCTGGTCACCGCTGCAGCATCAGAAACTGAAGGGTAAGCCAGTGCGATCGCATCCATCATGGCCCAGAGCACGTCCAGCTTGAATTGCAATATTTCCAGCGCCCGCTCCTGCTGCGCGCGGGTGATGAAATGGGCCAGCGTGACTTCCAGCCCGTGCTCGACATCGCGCTCGGCGAGCGAGATCCGGCTGCGAAAATACTGCAAGCCTTCGGCTTCGATCCAAGGATAATTGACGGGCCAGCTGGCCAGACGATCCTTGTGGATCTTGGGTGCAAACATCTCGGTCAGCGACGAGCAAACGCCCTCCTGCCACGGCGCCTTGCGCGCGAAATTGACATAGGCGTCGACTGCGAAGCGCACGCTTGGCACCACATGCTGGAGCGACCAGAGCTCTTCGCGCGGAATGCCGACCGCCTGCCCGAGCCGGGTCCAAGCCTCCATGCCACCCTCGTTTTCTCCCCAACCGTCATGATCGAGGATGCGCAACACCCATTTGCGGCGTGTCTCGCGGTCAGGGCAATTGGACAGGATCGCCCCATCCTTTTGCGGAATCATGATCTGGTAATAGAAGCGGTTGGCGACCCAGCCGCGAATCTGGTCCGGGCTCAGCTGCCCCTGCTGCATGCTGACGTTGAACGGATGGTGGATATGGTAGCGGCTGCCCTTGGCCAGCAATGCATCCTTGAACGTTTGCTTGTCCCAGCGCGGTTGCAGGCCGATTTCGTACGGCTTGTTCATAGCGTGATCTCCATGCCATCGTGCGCGATTTCTATGCCGTGCCGCAGCAAGGTCGCGTGTTGCTCGGAATCTTCGTCGAGTATCGGGTTGGTATTGTTAATGTGGATCAAAATCTTGCGCGCAGCCGGCATCTTGTCGAGCACCTCGATCATGCCGCCCTCGCCCGATTGCGGCAGATGGCCCATGTCGGCAGCGCGCTTGCTGGAAAAGCCCTGCGCAATCATTTCATCTGCGGTCCAGAACGTGCCATCGACCAACAGACAATCTGCGGCGCGCATCGCTTCCTCGACCAGCGGATCGATCTCGCCCAGGCCCGGCGCATAAAACAGCTTGTTACCGGTTGCCATGTCCTCGACCAGCAAGCCGATGTTATCGCCGGGCTGGGGCCGGTCGCGATGCGGCGAATACGGCGGCGCCTTGCTGATCAAGGGTAGCGGTGTGAAGCGGATGCCTTCGATGCCGGGCAATTCGAATGGCTGGATATGGTAATCGCCCACCGCCAGCGGATGCCAGCGCACGCCGCAGTAATGCGACAACACATGGACCAGCGGCAATCCGGTGGCCAGGTCATCCCAGACTGAGGCGCTGCAATACAGGGGAATCTGTTTTCCTTCACGCAACATCAACAAGCCAGTGACGTGATCGATCTGCGCATCCATCAACAACACCGCAGCGATGCCGGAATCGCGCCGACTGCGCGCCGGTTGCAGCGCTGGGGTAGCGCGAATTTGCGACAAGATATCGGGCGAAGCATTGATCAATGCCCAGTCCGTGCCATTGGAGGAAATGGCAATCGATGATTGGGTCCGTGCCTGGCCATTGATGGTGCCATTGCGTATCCCATCGCAATTGTGACAATTGCAATTCCACTGCGGGAATCCGCCACCTGCTGCCGA
>CANFGA010000149.1 GCA_947446335.1 Oxalobacteraceae bacterium
AGCACCGGACCGCGCGGCAATGCATCGACGTTCAGCGTCGCGCCCACGTTGGAGGCGGCCAGGATATGGCCCAGGTCGCCCACCAGTCCATCGGAAATGTCGATCGCCGCATGCGCGAGGCTGGACTCGGCCAGCGCGATGCCCAGCGCCACGCGCGGCGTCGGCGCATGCATCCTGGGCGCTGCTTGCGTCAAGTCATAGTCATCGAGCGCCACTTCGCCGAGATAGCCGGCCAGCGCCAGCCGCGCATCGCCCAGCGTGCCGCTGATCCAGATGTCGTCGCCGGGCCTGGCGTTGGCGCGCTTGAGGGCAGCGCCGGGTGCCAGTTCGCCGAAAATCGTGATGCAGATCGTCAACGGGCCCTTGGTCGTGTCGCCGCCGATCAATTCGATCTCGTGGGCATCGGCCAGCGCGAACAAGCCGGCCGAAAAACCGGCCAGCCAGTGCGGATCTGCTTGTGGCAATGCCAGCGCCAGCGTGAAGGCGCGCGGGCGCGCACCCATCGCCGCCAGATCCGACAGGTTGACCGCCAGACATTTGTGACCGAGCAAGCGCGGATCGGCGCCGGCAAAGAAATGGCGGCCCTCGACCAGCATGTCGGACGAGATCGCCATCTGCATGCCGGGTTTTGGCGCCAGCAACGCGCAATCGTCGCCGATGCCGAGCGCGACGCCGTTCGTTGTGGCACGCTCGGGGCGGGTGAAATAGTGCTTGATGAGATCGAATTCGGAGAGCATCGCCAATTGTAACCAATGGCGGCGCCCGGGGGCGATGTTTTCAGCGCGGTTGCCCACGCTGAAAACAGAGGGTCACGGCGTTGGCGGGTGCTTCTGGTGCAGCGCGGCGAGCAGCGCCGAGCGCAAGGCCGGCGTATGCTGCGACAGGCCGAAACCGCGCAGCATGCCATCGGCATCGATGAAGCGCGAAATCGTTTGTCCGCCCTCGATCTGATCGATCCAGTTGCCGCCAGCGCCGACCGGTGGCGGCACCAGTGCCAGTTTGTAGCTCGGCGTCTTGACGATCACGGCGTCCGTCTTCAAGGCTATGGCCGTCGGCTTGCCAGCGAGCGTGCTGGCGATCGCGCGCGCTGCCGTCATCAATGGCGCAACATAGGGCAGCACCGCGCTGCCGCTGGCGGTGGCGTATTCGGCGCAATCGCCCAGCGCAAAGATGGCAGCGTCGCTGCTGCGCCCGAACGCATCGACCAGGATGCCGCGCCCGGTCGCCAGTTGGGATTCCTTTGCCAGCGCGACGGCAGGGCGCAAGCCGACCGCAGACAGCACGATATCGGCTGCAATGATCTTGCCATTGGCCAGCCTTACCTGCAAGCCATCGGCCTCATCGGTATCGACGCTGGCGGCGCTGGTGCCCAGTTCGAGCGCGATCGAGCGCGTGGCCCAAGCTGCCATCAAGCCCGCCGACAGCGCAGGCGCGGCCAGCGCAGCGAGCGGGCGCTGGTTCGGATCGACCAGCGTGACGCGGTGGCCGGCGCCGGCCAAGTCTTCGGCGAATTCGCAACCGATCAAGCCGGCGCCCAGGATGGTGATGCGGGCGCCATCGGAAAAACCATTCAGTTGCGCGCGCAACTGGCTGTAATCGTCGATATGGTTGACCGACAGCACGCGCTCGGCGCCATCGCCGGCCAGCTGCAGACGTATCGGATCGGCGCCGATGGCCAGCACCAGTTGCCCATAAGCGATATCGCCCTGGTCGGTGTGCAGGATGCGATCTGCGCCATCGATGCCAGTTGCGCGCGTCAATGGCTTGATGTCGATGCCCAGTTGCAGCGCCATCTGCTGCGCGCTGTGCGCCATCAATTGCTGCGCATCCTTGCCCAGCGCGAGCGCATTCGACAGCATCGGCTTCGCATACGAGGCGCCGCTATCGGCAGATACGATCAGGAGCGGGGTCGTCTTGTCGAGTTTGCGAAACTCGCGTGCCAGGCTGTAGGCGGCCATGCCGGCGCCGACGATGACGATGGAAGGCATGGCGCTCTGTTCCGGATTCAGATTTCAACCATGTCGAAATCAGCCTTGGCCACGCCGCAGTCCGGGCAAGCCCAGTCTTCCGGGATGTCGTTCCAGCGGGTGCCGGCACTGATGCCTTCTTCCGGCAAGCCCAGGCTTTCGTCGTAGATGAAGCCGCACACCACACATTGATAGGTTTTCATGTTTTTTTCCTTGTATTGGTTCGAATCAGTTGGAATCAGTTGTGAAGCGCAAGCGTTCGATCAGGCTGCGTTCAGCTTGGCCAGCACCGCGCGGTAATGATTGGCGTGGCGCTCTTCGACCTTGGTCAGCGCGGCAAAGCGCTTGGCGGCGATCTCCAGCGTGCGCTTGAATGCGGCGGCGTGAACTTTCGATTCTTCGATCTGCTCGTCAAATTCGGCGATTGCAGCGCTGTTGCCTTCCTCTACTGCGAGGTGGCGGAAGTTCGGATACATTTCGGTGTATTCGTAAGTTTCGCCTTCGATTGCGATTTCCAGCGCCTTGGCTGGCGTCATCTGGTCTTTTGGATACAGCAAGTCGAGGTGGCCGAACGCATGCATCACTTCCTGATCTGCCGTCTCTTCAAACACCTTGGCGACATCGTCGGCGCCGGCGGCGCGCGCCAGCTTGGCGAAATAGCGATACTTGATGTGGGCCATCGACTCTCCCGCAAACGCGGATTCGAGATTGGTGATGGTGATCGATTTGGTGCCGTTGTCCTGGTTTGCCATGGAATGCTCCTGTATTTTTGCTGGAAAAGATTGATTAATTACTGCAATTACTATGTTTAATATAATAGCTAAAAACGATCAATTGGTAAAATTGATTGTTTATATTGATCCGATAGTTTTTTCCATAGTGGAATAGTGTAAAAAAAGTACTGTTGCAGCGTCAATGGCCGAAAGTCGGTGAAAATACCTAGCTAATTGAAAGAATGCGTCTGATAAAATCATGAGTCTTACTTTCGTACAAACAGGAAGGCCGCACAGCATGGATTCGTCATCTGATCAAAAAGAAGCGTTGCGTCAACAACTGCGCGTCGCCGCGCTCGAATATCACGAGTTCCCGAAACCGGGCAAAATCAGCGTCACCGCCACCAAACAATTGACCAACCAGCGCGATCTCGCGCTGGCGTACTCGCCTGGCGTGGCAGCGCCTTGCGAAGAAATCGTCAGGGATCCTGCGACGGTCTTCAAATACACCGCGCGCGGCAATCTGGTCGCTGTCATCACCAATGGCACTGCGGTGCTGGGCCTGGGCAATATCGGCCCGCTCGCTTCCAAGCCGGTGATGGAAGGCAAGGCGGTCTTGTTCAAGAAATTCGCCGGCATCGACGTCTTCGACATCGAGATCAACGAGAGCGATCCCGACAAACTGGTCGACATCATCGCCTCGCTCGAGCCTACTTTTGGCGGCATCAACCTGGAAGACATCAAGGCGCCCGAGTGCTTCTACATCGAGCGCCAGTTGCGCTCCCGGATGAAAATTCCGGTGTTCCACGACGACCAGCACGGCACCGCCATCATCGTCGGCGCTGCGATCCTGAACGGGATGAAAGCGGTCGGCAAGGATATCAAGAATTGCAAGCTGGTCGTCTCCGGCGCCGGCGCTGCTGCGCTCGCTTGCCTGGACTTGATCGTCGATCTGGGTTTCCCGATTGAAAACATTTTCGTCACCGACCTGGCCGGCGTCGTCTACCTGGGCCGCGTCGAATTGATGGACCCGGACAAGGCGCGCTTTGCCCAAGATACGCCGCTGCGCACGCTGGCCGAAGTGATGCCGGGCGCCGACATCTTCCTCGGTCTGTCCGCTGGTGGTGTCGTCAAGCAAGACATGGTGCGTCAGATGGCGCCCAATCCGCTGGTCATGGCGCTGGCCAATCCTAACCCTGAAATCCTGCCGGAAGACGTCAGGGCCGTGCGCCCCGACGCCGTCATCGCGACCGGCCGTTCGGACTATCCGAACCAAGTCAACAACGTGCTGTGCTTCCCGTACATCTTCCGCGGCGCGCTCGATTGCGGCGCGACCACGATCACGCGCGAAATGGAAATCGCCGTAGTCCATGCGATCGCCGAGTTGGCCCACGCCGAGCAGTCCGACATCGTTGCCACCACCTATGGCATCGCCAACATGTCGTTCGGTCCGGAATACCTGATCCCGATGCCGTTCGATCCGCGCCTGATGATCAAGATCGCACCGGCGGTGGCCAAGGCCGCCTTCGAGTCCGGCGTCGCAACGCGCCCGATCGCCGATCTGGAAGCCTACGCCGACAGCTTGCAGCAATTCGTCTATCGCAGCGGCACGTTCATGAAGCCGCTGTTTCAGATCGCCAAGAAGACACCGGTTGAACTCAAGCGCATCGTCTACGCCGAGGGCGAAGACGAGCGCGTGCTGCGCGCGGTGCAAGTGATCGTCGATGAAAAGCTGGCTCGTCCGATCCTGGTTGGCCGTCCTCCCGTGCTGGAAGCGCGCATCGAAAAGTTCGGTCTGCGCCTGAAGTATGGCGTCGATTTCGACGTCATCAATCCCGACCACGACGACCGCTATCGCGAATTCTGGCAAGCCTATTACGAGATGACTTCGCGCAAGGGTGTCACTCAGGAATACGCGAAGCTCGAAATGCGCCGCCGCCACAGCCTGATCGGCGCGATGATGATCCACAAGGGCCATGCCGACGGCATGATCTGCGGCACCTTCGGCACCACCCATTTGCACCTGCATTACATCGATCAGGTGCTGGGCAAGCGCGCCGGCGCCGACGTGTATGCGGCGATGAACGTGCTGATCATGCCCGAGCGCCAGCTCGTCATCGTCGACACCCATGTCAATGAAAACCCGAGCGCCGAGGAGTTGGCCAACATCACCGTCATGGCAGCCGAAGAGATGACGCGCTTTGGCCTGAGCCCGCGCGCAGCCTTGCTTTCGCATTCCAACTTCGGTTCATCGAACAGTGTCTCGGCGCAAAAAATGCGCGCCGCGCTGGCGCTGGTCAAGGAACAGGCACCGGAACTGGAAGTCGATGGCGAAATGCACGGCGACGTGGCGCTCGACACCAAGTTGCGCAAGACGATGATGCCGGGTTCGGATTTGAAGGGCGATGCCAATTTGCTCATCATGCCGAACATCGATTCCGCCAATATCGCTTACAACCTGCTGAAAACAGCAGCTGGCAACGGCATCGCGGTCGGCCCGATCTTGCTCGGTTGCGCCTCTGCGGTGCATATCCTGACGCCGTCGGCAACCGTGCGCCGCATCGTCAACATGACCGCGCTGTGCGTCGTCGATTCGGTGGCTGAGCGCAAGGCGTAATACGTTGTAATATTGCTTCGCACCGATGAAATCCCCCTGCCGCCTTGCGCGGCAGGGGGATTTTTCATTGAGAGACTGCGCAGCAGCGATTGCGCCCGCCGGCCTTGGCCAGATACAGCGCCTGATCGGCCGCTTCCAGCAATTGCGACTCGCCGCAGTTGTTGCGTAGCGGCACGCAAGCGGCGACGCCGGCGCTGATCGTGACCATGCCAAACGAGCTGCCGGCATGCGGCATTTGCAATGCGAGGATTGTCGCCCGGATCCGTTCGGCGACGGCCAGTGCACCCTCGAGGCTGGTGTCGGGCAGCAGCACCACCATTTCTTCGCCGCCGTAGCGCGCGCTCAAGTCGCCGGGGCGGCTCTGGCTATCCTTGATCGCCGCGCTGATGCTGCGCAGGCAGGCATCGCCTGCCGGATGGCCGTAAGTATCATTGTATTGCTTGAAGTAATCGACATCGATCATGATCAAGGCCAGTGGCCGGCCGTGGCGCATCGCGCGCGCGAATTCCTCGCACAAGCCGGCATCGAATCCCCTGCGGTTCGCCAGCCCGGTTAACCCGTCTTCCAGCGCATGCGCCTGCAGCGTCTGGTTGCTTGCCTGCAATTCGCGCTGCGACTGTCGCAGCCTGGTCTCGGTTTGCGCGCGCCGCCCGATCTGGTGTATCAGGCGCGTTCCCAGCAGGGCCAGAAAGATCACCAGCAGCGCCATGCCGCTGGAAACAATATAGGTATTGGCCCGCCATTCGGCCAACACTTCTGCCCTGGACTGCGCTACCGCAATCACCAAGGGGTAGCGCTCCAGATGGCGGTAGCTGTACAGCCGCTCGATGCCGTCGATCTTTGCCGTGAAGATGGCGTTGCCGGAAAGTTCGGTCGACAAGCGCTGGAACAGCGGGCTGCCGGCCATGTCCTTGCCGATCTGGTCATCGTTGAAAGGCAGGCGCAGCAGCAATCTGCCATTGTCGTGCGCAAACACGATTGCGCCATCCTTGCCGATGTCGACACCGGCGTAATACTCCTTGAAGTGATCCATGCTGATCGTGGCCAGGGCGACGCCGGCAAAAGCGCCGCTGGGGTGCTCGATGCGGCGCGAGACTGGAATGATCCATTCGCCGGTCGCGCCGCTTTGGGTCGCGCGTCCGATGTGCGGCCCCCGATCGAGGTGTTCGCGGTGAAAAATGACATATTCGCGGCCGGCACTGTTGACGTTGCCAGATGTCGCCTGCGGCATCGAATTGACCAGGTCGCGCCCCTGTTCATCGTAGATGAAGATGCCCTGCAGCGCCTGCATTTCCCAGGTGTGGGTGATCAGCAAGCGATACAGGCGCTGCAGCGCTGCACTGCCCCTGCCGTCGATTTCGATGCGCTCGACCAGGTCGACCAGGACGGTATCGGCCGCCGCGATCGTGTCGTCGGCATGGCGGGCCAGCAAGCGCGCATAGTTGGCCGTCGACACGGTCGCTTCGCGCAACTGTATGGCGCGCGCATTCCAGCTGCGCCAGCCATTGGTCGCCACCAGCGACACGCAGATCAGCACCAGAAACACCGTGGCCCACAGCACGAGCGGCATGCGTGCGGGACTGACGGCGCCAGCACTGATCGGGTCATCAGAAATAGTCATCTCTTCAACAAAACACTTTAAATTTACTTAAAGAAATATTTTGACAGATTCACGTGCCGCTCACAACTGATGGTGGTGCTGACAATTATTTCTTGCTGCAGCTCAACGCATCTGGGTGTAATTGACCGGTACCCACTGGTAACCCTTGCCTGCGGTGCGCACATGGCCCAGGCCGGGGAATTGCACGTGCGCCGCACCCAGCAGGTAGCCGCCCTTGGCCGCCGCGTCGAAGGCCCGCTTGCGTTCGGCCAGCGCAACCTTGGCATCGCTGTCAAAATCGATCGTCACGGCAGGCTGTTCAAACTGGACTGCCGCCACGTGGATCAGGTCGCCGATCAAGACCAGCTTCTGGCCC
>CANFGA010000150.1 GCA_947446335.1 Oxalobacteraceae bacterium
TGCGTCATTTCAGCAGTGGCGATGAATTGCTGGCCGTGGGCAGCGATGCCAGCGGCGTCCACGCGATGACGCTGGTGCAGCGCAGCGGCAGCGCCGTCTGGGCCAGCTTTCAGCCATCGCAGGCACCGCTCGGATTATGGGTGCAAGATCGCAGCGCAACCATGGAAGCCATGGCTTGCTCGCTGATGTCGTCACTGCCCGGTTTCCCACTGCTATTTGCCCTGCAACAGATCGATCCGGAATTGCGCGCGCGGCCAAACGAGGGACAGCAGATCGGCATGCTCGACCATATCAGCACCGCACGGGTCACGTTATCGGGCTCGTTCGAGCAATACTGGTCCGCGCGCGGCAAGAATCTGCGCCAAAACATCAAGAAGCAGCGCAACAAACTGGACAAGGAATCGATCCGCACGCGCCTGGAAACCATCGTCGATGCGGCGCTGGTACCGGCAGCCATCATCGATTATGGCCGCCTGGAAAGCGCCGGCTGGAAAGCGGCCAACGGCACGGCAGTCCATCCTGAGAATGCCCAGGGCCGCTTCTATTGTGCCCTGATGGAAACTTTCCTGCGCCGCGGCGCCGGCGTGATCTACCGCTATTGGTATGACGACGCGGTGGTGGCCATGGATTTGTGCATCGAAGGCAATGACAGCCTGATCATCTTGAAGACAACTTACGATGAATCCATTTCCGGCACATCGCCGGCATTGTTGATGCGCTACGATTATTTCCCGGCGCTGTTCCAGGAGCGACGCCTGCAACGGGTCGAATTCTATGGCAAGCTGATGGAGTGGCATACGCGCTGGAGTGCAGAGGTGCGCACCATTTATCACTGCAACATTTACCGCTGGCGGTTCCTGCTGAAGTTGCACCAATGGATACGGCAGCATCGGAACCAGGCGCCGGAAAAAGTACTTGCGGCATTGCCCGATGCGGCCAGTGAATGAATTCAAGCGCGCCGATCAGCGCTGGCGCTGCTGGAACCATTGCTCCAGCATCATCAGCACCCAGACCATGGTGCCGTGATAACCGGGATGTTCGGCCAAGCGCCGCGCCAGCAGATCGTCGATGAAGTCGGCACGCACGATGTGGCGCCCTTTCAAGTCGTTCAAGCTATCGAAGGCCAGTTCCTTCAAACCCCGGTGTTGCTGCAGCCACATTCCAAAAGGCAGGCCGAAGCCATGCTTTTTCTTGCGCAATATTGCGCGCGGCAAGACATCTTGCAGCGCTTGCTTGAAAAAATAGCGCAGCCGGGTGCCATTGAGTTTTTGATGCGGCGCCAGGCGCGATGAAAATTCAACCATGGCATCGTCAAGGAAAGGAAATGCCGCCTCGACTCCCGCCAATTCGCAAGCCTTGACGACCTTGGGCAAGTCATTGTCGGCCAGCGTGAATTTCAAGTCCAGCGCCAACATCTGGTTGATCTGGCTATGGCCGCGGCACAGGCTGTAGACGCGATTGAGATGCCGCATGGGCAAGCCCGAATCGATGCTGGCCAAGTAATCGCTTTCCAGCACTTCGCCATGACCATAGCGCTGCAACAGGTTGTACGTTTCCAGGCGATCGGGCAGCGGCACGCTGGCTTGTTCGATATAGCTGCGCGCCTTGGCCAGCAGTACATGGCTTTGTCCACCCGCTAGCTTGAACAGCAAGGGCTCGATCAACGTCTGGCGCAGCAGCGCAGGCACGCGCTGGTAGCGAGAAAACACCGCTTGCCTGGCATAGCGCTCGTTGCCGCCAAACAGTTCATCGCCGCCATCGCCGCCGAGCAAGCAAGTGATGCCATCGGCGCGCGCCATCTGCGCGCAGTGGAAGGCCGGCACTGACGATGCATTGCCGAAGGGCTGGTCGAACACGGCAGCGATCTTCGGGATCGCGGCCACCACATCGTCGGGCGTTACGTACAGCTCGTGATGTTCGGTGCCGAAATGACGCGAGGCCAGGCGCGCATACGCCATTTCATCGTAGCCTTGCGCATCGAAACCGATCGAATAGGTGCGCGCTGCGCGCCCCGATACGCGCCCCAGCATCGCCGCCAGCGTCGAACTGTCGGTGCCGCCGCTTAAAAAAGCACCGACCGACTGGCCGTTGCCATGACAAGATGCTTGCACCGATGTGCGCAGCGTAGCGAGGAATTGCTCCTTGAGTGCATTAAAAGGCAAGCTCTGGCGTTCATCGAATGCCATGCTCCAGTATTTTCCGCGTTCCAGACGGCCGCGCTGATAATGCAGATATTCGCCTGGCAACAGCCGTTGCTGCCCCTGATAAATGGTGTCGGGCGCCGGAATGGCATGAAAGTACAGATAGTTGTAAATCGCCTGCGGATCTATCTCGCGCCGCGCCGCCGGATGCGCGACCAGGGCATCGGCTGACGATGCGAACACCAATCCCCGTGCGCTGGACTGGAACGACAAGGCATGGGTGCCGCTGCGATCAATCGCAAGCAAGGCTTCGCCGCGATCCTCATCCAGTATGCACAGCGCAAACGGACCGCGCAGCGCAGCGCAAGCGCTGGCGCCATCGCGCCGCCATAGCAGTGCCAGTTGCGCTGCGGTGTCAGCCATCGGCGGCGTCAGCGTCGCCCGGCCCCACAGCGCTACCAGCAAGCCCTGCTCTCGATGCAGATGCATGCAGCCTGTGGCAGCGGCCACCGCTGCCGCGCTGGTGCTGCCGATCAGACTCTGCACGCTGCTGGCGTCGAAGCGCGCCAGCGGCGCGGCCATCTTGCCTAGCCAATCGCGTGCATCATCAGCGCAATCGGGACCTAAGCGAGGCCCGCCTGCAGTGTTGGCGATCCAGCCGCACAAGCCGCTCATACCAGCACCTCCAGCGGCGCCGGATGGCCTAGAAAGGCGGTCGGACTGGCCGTCAAACCATAGGCGCCCGATTGCAGCACAACCACCAGATCGCCCACGTCCGCCTTGGCCATCTCCATCTGGTCGGCCAGCAAGTCGAGTGGCGTGCACAGCGGGCCGACCACGGATACCGTTTCGCGTACATCACCTTGCACCTTGTTGCCGATAAGCACAGGATAATTCTTGCGTATGACTTGTCCGAAATTGCCGGAAGCGGCCAAGTGATGATGCAAGCCGCCATCGACGATCAAAAATACCTGGCCGCGCGATACCTTGCGCTCGATAACGCGGCAAACGTAGATGCCTGCCTCCGCCACCAGATAGCGCCCCAGTTCGATTGCCAGCTTCGCGCCCGGAGCGGCGCACTGCAATGTGTGCAGCAAGCCATGCATCCGGTCGCCGATCGCGGCCAGGTCGAGCGCGGTTTGGCCTGGGAAATACGGCACGCCGAAACCGCCGCCGATGTTGAGCAGGCGCAGCGGGCCGGGCGCATCCCCGGCCAGGCGCAGCGCCAGTTGCAGGCTTTGCGCCTGGGCCAGGCTGATCGCATCGGCGCACAGGTTTTGCGACCCGCTGAAAATATGAAAACCGATGAAGTCAAGACCAAGCTGGCCCAGGCGATGCAGCATGGCCGGCACGCGCTGCTCGTCGACGCCGAACTGGCGCGCCCCACCGCCCATTTTCATCCCTGAATATTTCAGTTCGAAATCAGGATTGACGCGCACGGCCACGCGCGGGGTCAGACCGAGTTGTGCACCGATGATGGCGACGCGCTCCATCTCGGCTTCCGACTCCAGGTTGATCAAGACCTCAGCTGCCACCGCGCAACCGAGTTCCGCCAGGCTTTTTCCGGGTCCGGCGAAACTGATCCGGTGCGGGTGCATCGTGGTATCGAGCGCGCCAGCGAGTTCGCCGCCGGAAGCGACATCGATGCCATCGACCAGGCCGGCCATCATCTGCACCAGCGCAGCCATCGGATTCGCTTTCATCGCATAGTGCAATTGCACACCATCTGGCAAGGTGGCGCGCAGCAGCGCGACCCGCGCGCCGATATGGCGCCGCTCATAGGCATAAAATGGCGTGCGCCCGACCCGCTGCGCAAGGCGCGGCAAGGCCAGTGCGCCGATCTGCAGGCAATCATCGTGGACCGCGAATTGACTGAGTGTGGCATGCGCGGCATGCTCGTTTCGGCTCAGCATCGCAGATCCGCAAACACGTGCGCCAGATCGGCGGCCAGCAGCGGACGGTCGATCTTGCCATTCGGATTGCGCGGCAACGGCTGCGTGCGCACATCGACCCAGGCCGGTTGCATGAAGCCAGGCAAGGCCAGCTTGCATGCGGCCAGCAGCGCCGCTGTTTCCAGCGTATCACCGTCGGGCGCGGTGGCGACTAGCGCGATCGCTTGTCCGAGCGCCGGATGCGGCACGCCGACAGCGGCGGCCTCGGCCACCAGGCCGGTGCCATACACGACTTCCTCGATCTCGGTCGGACTGACGCGGTAGCCGGAGGTCTTGATCATGTCGTCAAAACGGCCGACAAAATACAGATAGCCATCGTCATCGCTGCGCACGGTATCGCCCGACCAGACTGCCAACTCCGTGAGCGTCAAGCCGGGCGCGCGCGCAGGCAAGGGCTTGAAGCGCTCCGATGTCTTGGCAATGTCATTCCAGTAACCCAAGGCAACCAGAGCCCCACGGTGCACCAGTTCGCCGTGCTCGCCGGGCGCGCATTGCGTGCCGTCGGGGCGCAATACCAGCACTTCGGCGTTGGGGATCGCTTTGCCGATCGAACCGGGGCGCGCATCCAATTGCGTCGGATCGAGATAGGTCGAGCGAAAGGCTTCGGTCAAGCCATACATCAGGTAAATACGGGTCTGCGGTAATGCGCGCCGCAGTGCCGTCAGCGTCGAATGCGGCATCGCGCCGCCAGAATTGGTGATATAGCGCAAGCGGGAAGCGCCGGACCAGTCGCGCTGTGACAATTGCATCCACAGCGGCGGCACGGCAGCCAGTCCGGTGATCCCTTCGTTTGCTACGCAATCGATGATATCGCGCGCCAGCAAGTGATTCATCAACACCGCACAGGCGCCGACGGCAAATGCGGTCGTCAACTGGCTCAAGCCGTAATCGAAGCTGAATGGCAACACGCACAAGATCCTGTCCTGGGCCTGGTTTTCCAGATAGGATGACACGCTCTGCGCGCCAGTAACCATGTTGCGATGCGAGAGCACGACGCCCTTCGGCTTGCCGGTGCTGCCGGAGGTGTACAAGATGGCCGCCATGTCGCCATCGATGGCACGGTAGCCGCTTGCGGCAGTGTCTGCAGGAATGGCATTGATGGCGAGATTGCAGTCATCCCAGGACACCAGGCGCAGACCCAAGATGGTTGGCAATGCGCTGCCATTGCCGAGCACGATCACCGTTTGCAAATCCGGACATGCCTGCAACACACCCTGCAACTGGGTCAAGCGCTCGCTTGAAGTCACCAGTATCCGCACATTGCAATCATTCAAGATATGGCCGACCTGGCCGGGCTTGAGCAAGGGGTTGATCGGCACGAAGACTGCCCCGGCGGTAGCGGCACCGAACATCGCAGCCACAGTTTCCTCGCGTTTTTCAAGATACACGGCCAGCCTCTCGCCGCGGGCCAAGCCCAGATGCTTGAAAGCGCTTGCGGCAGCTGAAACCGATCGTGCCAGATCGGCATAACTGCGCGGCAGCCCGTGTTGCGACAAGGCTGGCGCATCCGGCGTTCGTTGTGCGGACCGAAAAATGAAATCATGTATCAATTGCGCCATTGTCATCCTTATGGTCGTGGCAGATACGAAAGCGCCGTATTTGACTGCAGCCTTCGCCTTTTCGATCCCTATGATTGGGAAAAAGACGCCGCATGCCATTGATGTTGGTCAACTAAATATCAGCATCAGCAAAATTGAGCAGGCGCAATTGTCCGGTTCCGGCATTGGTGTTTAATAAGAAATATTTAATGAAAAAATTCCAGGCCTGCGATGAGTCACCTCGCATCGCCCTGTTTGCATCGATTTTCCCAGCCGGAGTCAACATGACGCACCTTGAGCAAGTCAAAGCCATTTTATCCAGCACGCTCGGCCTGGGTGCGCTGCGCCTCGATGAAGATACGGCGCTGCTGGGCAACTTGCCGGAGCTCGATTCGATGGCAGTGATCAGCCTGATCAATGCCATCGAGCAGCACTTCGGCATCGATGTTGATGACGATGAAATCAGCGCACGCCACTTCGCAACACTGGGCAGCCTGGCTTCCTTCGTCGAATTGAAGCTGGCACAATGAAGACCGGCTCTGCACCTTGTGCCTTGCCTTTTTTTTTACCGGCGCAACCGGAACAGCGCTTTTGCCTGTTCCATCGGCCGGCGCCAGGTCAGCCGGTGCGCGGCGCCGTGCTGTACGTACATCCGTTCGCCGAAGAGATGAACCAGAGCCGACGCATGGCGGCACTGCAGGCGCGCGCCTTTGCAGCACGGGGCTATGGGGTCTTGCAAATCGATTTGTACGGCTGCGGCGACAGCAGCGGCGATTTTCGCGATGCGCGCTGGTCGATCTGGAAACAGGATCTGGCGCTGGCTTGCGATTGGCTGGCCCAGCGCGTGTCAGGGCCGATCAGCCTGTGGGGGCTGCGCCTGGGGGCTTTGCTGGCGCTCGATTTCAGCCGGGATGCGACCATGCCGTTCGAGCGCCTGATCCTGTGGCAACCGGTCACCAATGGAAAATCGCATCTGAATCAATTCTTGCGCCTGCGCATAGCCAGCGCGATGCTGGCCGACGATGCCGACAGCGCAAGTGCTAGCACCAGCGCCACGTTGCGGACGCTATTGGCAGGCGGCGCCAGCGTTGAAGTGGCCGGCTACGAACTCGCCTCTGAATTGGCGGCAGCGATCGATTTGCAAGAGGCCAGCGCGAACGTACCGCGCCAGCCGGTGCACTGGTTCGATTCGACGACGGCAGGCACGATGGCGCCAAAGGTAGAGCGCCATCTGCAGCGCTGGCGCGAGGCTGGCGTTCAGTTGCAACTGCATCCGGTTGACGGTGTGCCATTTTGGGCCAGCAGCGAGATCGCCGAATGCCCTGCGATGCTGGCCGCCACCAGTTGCCATTGCGCAGGCCATCGCCATGATGGTTGAACAGCGTGCGTTCCATTTCGAATGCCAGTCGTGCCAATTGATCGGCATCCTGAGTTTGCCGATGCTGCTCGAACAAAACGCGCCTGCGCGCGGTGTCTTGATCGTCACCGGCGGACCGCAATACCGGGCTGGCAGCCACCGCCAGTTCGTGCTGCTCGCTGACGAACTCGCGGCCAACGCCATCCCGGCCATGCGCTTCGACTACCGCGGCATGGGCGATAGCGAAGGCGCAGCGCGCACCTTCGAGCAAGTCGAGGAA
>CANFGA010000151.1 GCA_947446335.1 Oxalobacteraceae bacterium
CGTTTTTTGCCTAACTTGCAAAATCGTCGTATTTTTGTTGAGTCTGAAAACCGCTGGGTCTCCCTGCGTTTGTCCAACGCCGGTCTGCGCGTCATCGACAAAGTCGGCATCGATGCCGTATTAGTCGACATGCGCGCTCGTGGCGAAAAAGTCTAATTAGCAGAAAAAGGAGCTATCATGGCAAAATCAGGCCGCGACAAAATCAAGTTGGAATCGACCGCCGGTACGGGTCATTTCTACACGACGACCAAAAACAAGCGCACCACGCCTGCGAAAATGGAGATCATGAAATTCGATCCCAAAGTACGCAAGCACGTGACGTACAAAGAAACAAAGATCAAGTAATTCGATCTTTGCGGTATTGAAGAAGGAGCCGTTCTGATGAACGGCTTTTTTTATGCCTGAAGCTCTTCAAGCGGATCAAGCTGTACCCACCACAAAGCACGGGACAAAAAAAGGCCCCAATGACGAATGGGGCCTTTTCCAAACGCCGACAGCGCCGGCTTGTCAAACCAGACAATCAGGCATAGCTGCGCAGACGGAACGAGAACTCTTGCAGCGACTTGATCCCGGAAGCTTCGGCACGCGCACACCAATCCTGCAACTGATGCAACAGCTGATCGCGGGTGAAGTGCGAACGCTCCCAGATCACGCCCAATTCGGCCCGCATCTGGTGCATCGTTTCGAGTGCCTTGCTGTGCCGGAACAATTCCGTCAATTGCTGTTGTTGCGACCCTTCCAGCTTGCCTGGTTCGCGCTGCAACAGCTTGCGCGACGTTTTCAGGCACAGCGTACCCAATTCGGCCTTGCCTTGCAGATGCGCGGTTTCTTCTTTCCACGTGTGCTTGAGCGACTTCGCATATTTCGCCATCACGTCATAACGATTGGCGATCACCGATTGCAAGGTATCGAAGTCGGGCACCAGCTTGCCCTGTGCAAACTTCGGCTCAGGGGCCAGCCGCTTGACCTTCGCCAAGCCCATTTTTTCAAGGATACAGATATACATCCAGCCGATATCGAACTCATACCATTTCGACGACAGCTTGGCCGAGGTCGCGAACGTGTGGTGATTGTTATGCAGCTCTTCGCCGCCGATCAAGATACCAAAAGGAATGATGTTGGTTGCCGCGTCCGAGCAATCATAGTTGCGGTAGCCCCAGTAGTGGCCGATGCCATTGATGATGCCCGCTGCCGTGACTGGAATCCACATCATTTGCACCGCCCACACGGTGATGCCGATGGCGCCGAACAGCGCGATGTTAATGAACAAACACAGCACGATCCCTTGCCAGCTGAAGCGGGTGTAGATATTGCGCTCCATCCAGTCATCCGGCGTGCCGTGGCCATACTTTTCCATCGTTTCAAGATTTTTCGATTCGGCCCGGTACAACTCGGCGCCTTCGAACAGCACTTTCTTGATTCCGCGCGTGACCGGGCTGTGCGGATCTTCGGCGGTATCGCACTTGGCGTGGTGCTTGCGGTGGATTGCAGCCCATTCCTTGGTGACTTGGCCGGTGGTCAACCAGAGCCAGAAACGAAAGAAATGACTCGGGATCGCATGCAATTCAAGGGCGCGGTGCGCTTGATGCCGATGCAGGTAAATCGTCACGGCAACGATCGTGACATGGGTCACGATCAGCGTGTAAAAGAAGACTTCCCAACCTGCAAGACCCGTGATGCCTGTTGCCAAGAACTCAAGTATTGCGTTTGAAACTGTACTTAAAATCATTAATGCTCCAGAGTGGATGACGTGATTCCGGTCGCTCCTGCTGCTTTAGGTCCGATATACGGATTTTCGGCTTCTATTTTACGCTGATTTTGAATTTTATCGACAAGCGATTGATGGCAGTCAACGAGTTTCTGCGGCGTTGGGAGTGGGTGATGCATCGCAGACAATGGCAGCCGGGCCCAGGATGCGGATCTCGCGCTGCGGATAAGGCACCGCGATCTGGTGCGCTTGCAAAGCGCGCCAGATCGCGCGGTTGACATCGGAAGCCACCCCGCCGCGGCCATTTTCAGGGTCGTTGATCCAGAAACCCACTTCCAGTTCCAATCCATCGGCGCCAAAACGCAGCAACATGGCCATCGGCGATGGCGTCTCTGCCACGCGCTCGATACTCGATGCCGCCGTCTCCAACAGCCCCAACACCAGATCGAGATCGCTGTCGTAGGCGACCGAGATCTGGGTCGCGACCCGCATCATCTTGTTCGACAGCGAATAGTTTTGCACCGCACCTGACACCAGCATTTCATTTGGCACCACCGACTCGACCCCGTCTCCCCCTTGCAGCACCGTATAGCGGGTGTTGATATGGGTGACTCGTCCGGCATACTTGTCGACCGAGATCATGTCGCCGATGCTCAAGCTACGGTCGAGCAAGATGATGAAGCCCGATACGTAATTGCTGGTGATTTTTTGCAAGCCCAGACCGAGGCCGACGCCGAGCGCGCCGCCAAACACCGACAACACCGTCAAATCGATGCCAACCAGCGACAAGCTCACCAGCAGCGAGACCAGGATCAGCACTGCGCGCGCCATGCGCGCCATCACCACGCGCAGCGATGAATGCAAGCCCTCCACGCGCATCAAGCGCTCTTCCAGCGCCGCGCCGGCCCACAGCGCCAGCATCAACAGCACCGCAACCGAGAAGATAGCCTGCAAAATCACCGCGATGCTGACCTGGTGGCGCCCCAGCGGCAGCGTCGTATTGTCCAGATAATGCAACAAGTCCGGCCACCAACCGGTGATATACAGCGCCACTCCCAGCCAGACCAGCGCAGCGAATATTTTTTCAAACGTGAGCATGACGACGCCGCCCTGCCCATGGCGGGCAAACACGCGGCGCAGCAGATAGAAACCGGCGCGGATGATGGCTAGCGAGCCGAACAGCGGCAATGCAACGCCGAGCAAATGCACGCTTTGCCATTTTGCCAGGAAATGCTGGCCGAACGCCAACAACAGCACCACCATCAGCGGCGCCAGCACACGCACCAGGCTTTCGACGCCAAAACTGGCCGCAGATGACAGCAGATTGCGTTCGATCAGCCATGCGCGCAACAGACGCGCGAGCAGCCAACCGGTCGCAATACAGGCCAGCAGCACGCCGACTTGCCATAGCATGGCAGGATCGCGCATGCCCCCGGCGACATCGGACAAGAGATTAAGGAGCGGCACCTGTTGCGTCATCGATCATCACCCCGGATGCGCACTCGAGAAGCTCAGTCTGCCGATTCTTCCGCAGCCACTGGCGCAGCAGCATCGAGATCGGCCTTGGGCACCTTGACAACCACCTTGCGCTCGAACACGGCGGCAAAAAAGCCGTCGGTATGGTGCTTGTGCGGCAACAAGGCCAGGTAATCGCCCATTTCGAGTTCAATTTTTTGTTCGGCCAGCACTTGCGTCATCGGCAGCAGCGCGAAATCGGGATGGTCGAGCAGGAATTGCTCGGCCACTTGCTGATTTTCTTCGGAGAGCAAACTGCACGTGGCATACACCAGACGTCCGCCGCCCTTTACCAGGCGCGCCGCACCGTTCAGAATCGCCGCTTGCTTGGCTTGCAGTTCGACGATCGATTGCGGCTGTTGACGCCATTTGACGTCGGGATTGCGGCGCAGCGTGCCCAGGCCGCTGCACGGCGCATCGACCAGCACGCGGTCGATCTTGCCAGCCAAGCGCTTGATCTTGGCATCGCGCTCGTGCGCGATCTGGACCGGATGCACGTTCGACAAGCCGCTGCGCGCCAGGCGCGGCTTGAGCTTGGCCAGGCGTTTTTCAGAGACGTCGAACGCATACAAACGACCGGTGTTGCGCATCAACGCGCCCAGCGCCAGCGTCTTGCCGCCCGCGCCGGCACAGAAATCGACCACCATCTCGCCGCGCTTGGCGCCCACGATCTGCGACAGCAACTGGCTGCCTTCGTCCTGCACCTCGATCGCACCGCTTTTGAACAGCGGCATGTTTTGCAGCGCCGGCTTTTGCAGCACGCGCAAACCGAGCGGTGCATACGGTGTCGGCGTGCTCAGCACCGGCGCTTCGGCCAGCGCCGTCATCACCTCTTCGCGTGTCGCCTTCAGCGAATTGACGCGCAAGTCGAGCGGCGCAGGCGCGTTCAGCGCGTCCGCCAGCAACAGCGTTTCCGCTTCGCCGTACTGCTCCACCAGCTTGTCGAACAACCATTTCGGCATGTTCGCGCGCATCGCAGGCGGCATCAGGTTGCGGTCGATCTGCGTGATGCGCGCCAGCCATTCGGTCTCTTCTTCGGTCAAGCCGCCCAGCGAATCGACGCCGACCGCTTCGGCCAGGCCCAGGATCGTCAGGCGCCGCATCGTCGGGCCGCTGCCCGCTTCGGCGAAATCGGTGAAGAACGATTTGTTGCGCAATACCGCATAAATTCCTTCGGCGACAGCGCCGCGCTCGCGCGAACCGAGGCGCGGGTGATCGCGAAAATAGCGCGACAGTGTCGAATCGGCAGGCGCCGTAAAACGCAAGATCTCGCGCAACACTTCTTCAGCATTGGCAAGAATCGCTGGTGGCAATCTCATTGTTATTCCTGTGTAATTATTGGTTGTGTGTCCACGCGAACCGGGTTTGGCAACGTCGACGATGGGGCTTCGAGCAAGGCGCGAATCGCGCGTGGATAAAGCAAGTGTTCCTGTACCAGCACGCGCGCGGCCAGCGTTGCTTCCGTATCGCCGGGCAACACCGGGACCACGGCTTGCGCCACGGCCGGGCCATGATCGAGCTCGGCAGTGACAAAATGCACCGTCGCGCCGTGCTCGAGCACGCCGCTGGCCAGCGCCTGGCGGTGCGTGTGCAAGCCCGGAAAATTGGGCAGCAGCGATGGATGAATGTTGAGCATGCGCCCGGCGTAGTGCTCGACGAACGGCGCCGTCAAGATCCGCATGAAACCGGCCAGCAACACCAGATCGGGCGCAAAACCATCGATCACGCCTTGTAGTGCGGCATCGAAGTCGGCGCGCACCGGATGCTCGAGGCTGGCCACGACGGCCGTCGCTATTCCCTGCTGCGAAGCAAACTGCAATCCTTCGGCATCAGCGCGATTGCTGATGACGGCGACGATGCGCACTGGCCATTGCTCTGCAATGGC
Organism: Oxalobacteraceae bacterium; assembly: GCA_947446335.1. GTDB lineage: Bacteria > Pseudomonadota > Gammaproteobacteria > Burkholderiales > Burkholderiaceae_D > Janthinobacterium. The sequence goes on from CANFGA010000151.1 coordinate 5,109, forward strand.
TGCGCGCACCAGCGCTTGCATGTTGCTGCCGCGTCCGGAAATGAGAATGACGATGTTTTTCATGCGCGCATTGTACCTGCTGGAAGAGCGCTTGGGCGCCTGCAACCCAGGAAATCCAGTCCACTTTGCTGCATTGCAACATGAAACCGCAAGCAAGACGCGGGGGCCGACCTGTTACTCGAAGGAATAAAAGACGCGGAAAGCGACTTTCTTGTCAGCCCAATAGTCGGCCGCATCGCGAAACACATCGAGCAGGATTTCGCGCGCTTCCTTGTCGAATTTTTGCGTATTTGGCAACTGTTCCAGTACAACCAGAAAGCCCGGTTGCGGCCCGGCCTTGTACAAGGTATCGGTCAGGCACAGCCTCAACGCGTCGAAGTTCTTGCCACAACTCTTGGGAAACAGGAATGATTCGGCGATGATCGCCAGCACTTGCTGCTTGGTCGCGCCAGCGAGGCAATGTGCATACAGGAAGTGCTGCCCAAGACGGCTCGCTTCATCCTGCAATTCTGTTACCCGGAATGCGCGGATGGACTGGACAAGGTTGCGCGGCACGGTTGTTAACAAACTCATTTTTCCCTCAAATCGACCTGTGATGTACGGATATGCTCAGCGATGTTTGCACATTCATCGACGCCGACGAATAGGCATTTCTCAGTGCCAATCTGACCCCATGTGCTTATTAGGGTAACGTGTTGTAGTAAACGAATCAACCCGAATGTGACGGCAAACGCAAGATTTGTTAAAAACGGAAGGTTTCGACCAAATTTCGGGCACCAGCCATTAAAAGCGAGCCTCGGCAAGCCGGCAGCACTTGTTACAATTTGTTGCCTTGATGAGTGTTTTTTCGTGCAAAGCCAGATACCATGGAGGAACTCTGCAAAGAGTGCCTTCCGAACGACCAAACAAGCCTATTTATACACCGAGGTACCAAATGAACTTGCAATTGAAATTGATGATATCGGCCCTGTTTTTTGGCGCATTGCCATTGGCTCAGGCTGTCGACTTCGAAGATACAGGCCGCGTCGTGCGCGTCACGCCCCAGGTCGAACAAGTGAACCACCCACGCCAGGAATGCCGCACCGAATACGTGCAGGTGCAACAACCGCAGCAGCGCAGCGCAGGCGGTGCCATCATCGGCGGCATCGCCGGTGCGCTGCTCGGCAACCAGGTCGGCGGCGGCTCGGGACGCGCCGTTGCCACCGCCGCAGGCGCGATCGGCGGCGCCCTCGTCGGCGACCGGGTCGATAACAACGGCAATCCGGTCGGCGGCACGCAAGAGCAAGCGGTGCGCCAATGCCGCACGGTCGACCATTGGGAGTCGCGCAACAACGGCTACGAAGTCACTTACGATTATCGCGGCCGTAACTACACCAGCATGATGGCGCAAGATCCAGGCGAGCGCGTCAGACTGCGCGTGTCGGTCGAACCGCTGCGTCAGCAATAAACCGCAACACATACCAGCGGGCCACGCGCCTGCTGGCCCGGCCACCAGCACTTTCACTTGCTTTGCAGTATCGCATCGCGGGATAATGGGCCCTTCATTCAGGTTGCCCCATGCTCATCAAACGAAAATCCATAGAACAACAGGAATCCTCGCGCCCGGCCCGCAAGCCCAGATACGCGCCAGTCACTTTATCGGAACAGAACGGCGTACGCTATCTGCACTTCGGCACCGAATGGGTGCAAGGTGCGATGCGCTTGCGCAAACCGGACTGGCTGGAACTGGAATACGGGCAGCAAATGATGGCGTGGATGCTGTTCATCGAAGCACCGCAACGGATCGCCCAATTGGGTCTGGGCACCGCGTCGCTGACCAAATTCTGCTATCGCCAGTTTCCGCAAGCGAAGATCACGGCGATTGAACTGAACCCGTCGGTGATCGCCATTTGCGCTTCGATGTTCAAGTTGCCCCCTGATGACGAACGCTTGAGCGTGCTGGAGATGGATGCGCTCGATTTCGTCAATGACAGCGCCAATCACGGCACACTGGATGCGCTGCAAGTGGATCTGTACGATGCCACCGCGCGCGGCCCGGTATTGGATAGCGCCGACTTTTACAGCGCGTGCAATGCCTGCCTGGCGCCGCACGGCATCGTCACGGTCAACCTGTTCGGCGACCATCCCAGCTATGCAAAGAACATCAAGGCGATGAAA
>CANFGA010000152.1 GCA_947446335.1 Oxalobacteraceae bacterium
ATTTTTCTGCGCATGATGATCCGGTTGCAGCAACCGGATCATCATGCGCAGAAAAATCCCCAGTACCCGGGCCCTGGTGGCCTTCGATGCATCGGCCCGCCATCAAAGTTTCAGCAAGGCGGCGGCCGAACTGGCGCTCACGCAAAGCGCGGTGTGTCGTCAGATCGCTGCGCTGGAAGAGTTTCTTGGCCTGGCCTTATTCCACCGTACCAAGCGCGGCGTGGCCTTGAGCGAAGCGGGGCGCAGTTATGCCGCCCGGATTGCGCTGCACTTGAATGGACTGGAGCGCGATACGCTGGAATTGATGGCGCGTCGCGGCCTGGGCGGCAGCCTGGAACTAGCCGTGGTACCGACCTTCGCCACGCGCTGGCTGATGCCGCGCCTGGCCTCGTTCCAGCGAAAAAATCCGGATATCACGATCAACCTGACCACGCGCACCCGTGCCTTCTTGTTCGGCGATACCGCATTCGATGCGGCGATCCACTGCGGGGAAGCCCCCTGGCCCGGAGTCGAGGCACGCACGTTGATGCAGGAGCAACTGGTGCCGGTGTGCAGCGCGCAATTGATTGCGCCCTTGACCAGTTTGACGCCAGAGCAACTTCAGCGCTATCCGCTGTTGCAGCAGACGACCCGGCCCTACGCGTGGCGCCAATGGTTCAAGTCGCTGGGATTGACGCTCGAGCACGACATGACCGGGCCGCGCCATGAACTGTTTTCAATGCTGAGCCAGGCGGCGATCCAGGGCATGGGCATCGCGCTGATCCCGCCTTTTCTGGTCGAGGATGAATTGGCATCGGGCGCTCTGGTGATTCCCGTGCTGCATCCATTTGCCAGCGGCAACGCGTATCGCCTGCTGTATCCGGAAGGGCAATCCGATAATCCGGCCTTGAAGCCATTTGCCGATTGGCTGGTGCAGCAGGCACGCGCCTATTGCCAGCAGTCGGTACCTGGCGCTTGAGTTGTCGACTCAGCGGTCGGTGTTTTCAGTGCGCAATTTGCGCCACAGCGTGGTGCGGCTGATGCCCAGATAATGTGCCGCCGCATCGCGCTTGCCGTTGAAGCGCGCCAGCGTTTGTGCGGTGGATTCGCTGGCCTCCAACGTCACTGCCGGCGCCGCGGCTGGCAGTGCCGGGCCCCGTGTCGCCCTGGCCAGTTCGGGTGCGACCAACAGCATGAAGTTGGGCGTGAGCGCTTGCAACGGTTGATCGGCCAGAAACAGCGCCAGACGCTCGGTCAAATTGCGCAATTCACGCACATTGCCCGGCCAGTCATGGTTGGCCAGCAGCGGCGCGCACGCGGCCACTTCCGCGTGCAGATTCAGATGCGAGCGTGCACCGAGCGCAGCCAGCGCATTTTTGAGCGACCATTCGGCGAGCAGCGTCAAGTCGCTTGGTCGCTCGCGCAGCGGTGGTACCGTCAAGCGCAGCACCGCGAGTCGATAGAACAGGTCGGCGCGGAAGCGGCCTGCGCGCACCCGCTCGTCGAGATCGCAATGGGTGGCGCTGATGATGCGCACATGGATGGCGATCGGGCGCGTGCCGCCCACGCGCACCACTTCACGCTCTTCCAGCACGCGCAGTAAACGCGTTTGCAGCATCAATGGCATTTCGCCGATTTCGTCGAGGAACAGCGTGCCGCCGTTGGCTGCTTCGAACAGCCCGGCGTGGCCGCCGCGGCGCGCGCCGGTGAATGCCCCATCTTCATGTCCGAACAATTCTGATTCGAGCAACGATTCGGCGATCGCGCCGCAGTTGATGGCGACAAAAGGGCGATTTGCGGCCTGGTTGCGCGGGCATTCGCGATGGATCGCCTGTGCCACCAGTTCCTTGCCGCTGCCGGTTTCGCCCTGGATCAGCACGGTTGCGGTTGACTTTGCATATAACACGACCGACAGTCGCAGCGCTTCCATCGCGCTGGACTCGCCGCGCAAATCGTTCAAGCCGTGTTTCGCGCGCAAGGTATCTTGCACCACGCTGCGCCGGTTGCGGTTCGATTCGCGCTGGCTCAGACGCGCCAGGTCGAGCGCGTCATCGAATGCTTGCCGGATCGATGCGGCCGAATACACGAAGATCCCGGTCATGCCGGCCTCGTCGGCCAGATCGGTGATCAAGCCGGCACCGACGATGGCCTTGATGCCGGCCGCCTTCAATTCATTGATCTGGTCGCGCGCATCCTCTTCGGTGACATAGGTGCGCTGTTCGATCTGGCAGCCGAAGGTTGCGCTGAAGTCGCTCAAACCGGGCAATTGCTTCTGGTAAGTGATGACGCCGATGCGCTGCGAGACCCGGCGCGCGCGTGCCAGCGCCTGCATCACGTCGAAGCCGCTCGCCTTGGCGGTCACGACCGGTACCGATAGCCGGCCTTTCAGATACGCCGCGTTCGAACCGGCGGCGATGACGGCGTCGCAGCGCTCGGTTGCCATCCGTTCGCGGATGTGGCGCACCGCGTCGTCGAAGCCGAGATTGATCGGTTCGATGCTGGCCATGTCGTCGTATTCGAGCGTGATGTCGCGCAACAGATCGGCCAGGCGCGATACCGACACGGTCCAGATGACGGGCTTGTCAGCGCTGTCGGCCAAAGGAAAGAGGGGGGAGGGCATGGGGCGATTTTAATGCGTTTCAACCTTGCAAGGTGAAACGCAGCATGAAACGTCGGGCCGGCAGGTTCAATCGAGCGTCGCGATCACCGGCGCATGGTCCGATGGCTGTTCCCATTTGCGCGGCGCACGGTCGATCACGCAAGCCTGGCAGCGCTGTGCAAGCGCCTTCGACAGCAAGATGTGATCGATGCGCATGCCCTTGTTCAAGCGGAAGCCAAGCTGGCGATAATCCCACCAGCTGAACGATTTGTCAGTTTGCTCGAACAGGCGAAAGGCATCTTGCAAGCCCAGATCAAGCAGGCGCTGCAATGCGGCGCGTTCCGGTTCGGATACCAGCACCTGGCCGGCCCAAGCGGCCGGATCGTGGACATCCCGGTCTTCCGGCGCGATATTGTAGTCGCCCAGCACCGCCAGTTGCGGGTAAGTCTTCGCTTCTTCGGCGAGCCACTCGTGCAGCGCCGCCAGCCAAGCCAGTTTGTAGTCATATTTGTCGGAATCGACGCTCTGGCCGTTCGGGACATAGGCGCAGACGATGCGCACGCCGGCTATGGTGGCAGCCAGAATGCGTTGCTGGGGATCGTCGAAGCGCGGGTTGTTCTTGAGCACATCGGTGAGCGGCGATCGCGACAGGATGGCCACGCCGTTATAGGTCTTCTGGCCGCTGAAGGCGACGTGATAGCCCGCAGCTTCGATCTCGGCAATGGGAAACTTGTCATCGGTCAGCTTCGTTTCCTGCAGACACAAGACATCGACCGGATTATCGGTTAGCCATTGCAGCACTTGCGGCAAGCGTACTTTCAGGGAGTTGACGTTCCATGTTGCCAATTTCATGATGTTCCTTTTGATGCGGTTGCGCGAATGTTACCGCAAGCGCGGCGCAAACGGCGTCCGCCGCTGCAAATGTGCCCTTAAAACCATGCTTTCGCGCTCTTTTTGATGCTGCTGCGGGTCGGCTTGCGATCGCTGAAAAAATTTCATCTGCAGTGGATCGAAATCCCAATATACTGGCGGCAGACGATGAGAAAAATCGTATTTTGATAGGGTAATGCGGTTGCCAGGCCCGATTTTTTTGATCGCCAGTTTCATTCGTGCGATCGTTTTTTTGCATAATTAAAGGAAAAGAAATGCGAAAAGCATTTGACGCATGGGCGCAGCGCGAAGGCCAGATCGTGCGGCGGCGCGAAGACAAGCCGGAGGAATATCTGGTGTTCGAAACCCAGCGCCGCTGGGTGATCTGGCAAGCAGCGCTGGCCCATGGTGCACCGGCACCGGTCGACACAAAGGCGCTGCGCGAGGATGTGCTCGATGAAGTGTTGGCTGCCTGCGCGCAACTCGATCGCAGTGCCGGGATCGAAGACGTGAAAAACCTGATCGCGAGCTTGAAAGCGGTCTCCATGGACAATCGGAAGGGAGTGCCGAACCATGCGCTATAAACATTACAAGGGAGGTATTTATGAACTGGTCTGCGAGGCGACGCTGGAAGCCGATCTGACGCCGATGATCGTCTATCGCGCGGTCGACGGTTCGATCTGGACCCGGCCCAAGGACGTATTCTTTCAGTGGATCGATGTCGATGGCATCATGACGCAGCGCTTCGCTCCGATCAATTGACCATGTTGAAAACACTCTGCGCAGGGGCGCTCGCAGTGACGCTGTATGGTGCTGCTGCGTGTGCATCGGCCGAGCGCATCGGTGCGGTCGATACCGCATTCAAGCTGCTCGGTCCCGATCACAAGGTGATCGTCGAAGTGTTCGATGATCCCAGGGTTGGCGGCGTGAGCTGTTATCTGTCGCGCGCCAAAACGGGCGGCATCAAGGGTGCGATCGGTCTGGCCGAAGATACGTCCGATTCCTCGGTCGCGTGTCGTCAGGTGGGGGCGCTGCAATTTAATGGCAAGTTGCCGCAGCAGGAGGAAGTGTTCTCCGAGCGGGCATCGATTCTTTTCAAGCACGTGCGGGTGGTGCGGATGGTGGACAAGAAGCGCAACACGCTGGTCTATCTGGTCTATTCCGATCGCCTGATCGAGGGCAGCCCGAAAAACAGCGTCACAGCGGTTGCGGTGCCAGCCGAACTGCCGATTCCGATCCGCTAGTCGGGATCGGAATCGGCTGGCGCCGACTCAAGGTTTTACGCTGCGCGGGCGATCAAGAAATTCGTCAGCAGCGGCACAGGACGTCCGGTCGCGCCTTTTGCGCTGCCCGATTTCCACGCAGTGCCGGCGATGTCGAGGTGAGCCCAGGTATATTTCCGGGTGAAGTTTTCCAGAAATGCCGCTGCAGTGGCTGCGCCGCCGCCCGGTGTGCCGATGTTCGCCAGGTCGGCGAAATTCGATTTCAGCTGTTCATTGTAGGCTTCCTCGACCGGCATGCGCCATGCGGTGTCGCTGGCGTTCTTGCCTGCGGCCAGCAATTGATCGGCCAGTTTGTCGTGCTCTGCATCGCTGCGCGTAAACAAGCCGCTGTTGTGATGACCGAGTGCGACGACACAGGCGCCGGTCAGCGTCGCGATGTCGATCACGGCTGCCGGATTGAAGCGCTCCGAATAGGTCAGTGCATCGCACAGCACCAGGCGGCCTTCGGCGTCGGTATTCAACACTTCGATCGTCAAGCCATTCATCGAGGTGACGATGTCGCCCGGCTTGGTGGCGCTACCGGAAGGCATGTTTTCGCAGCTGGCGATGACGCCGATCACGTTCAGTTTCAGATTCATTTCACCGATCGCGCGAAACGTGCCCAGCACCGAAGCGGCGCCGCACATGTCGTATTTCATCTCGTCCATCGCCAGGCCACCCTTGAGCGAAATGCCGCCGGTGTCGAACGTGATGCCTTTGCCGACCAGCACCACCGGCGCATCCTTGGCCTTGCCGCCCATATGCTTGAGCACGATGAACTTGGGTGGCTCGTCGCCGCCGTTGGTGACCGACAGGAAGCTGCCCATTTTCAACGCTTCCATTTGCTTGCGGTCCAGCACCTCGAGCGCCATGTCGTAATCCTTGGCCAGCTTCTTGGCGGTGTTGGCCAGGTAGGTCGGGGTGCAGATGTTGGCTGACAGATTGCCCAGATCCTTGCACAGATCGGCGCCGTGGGCGATCGCGATCCCTTGTGCCAGAGCGATCTTGGCATCGCTTGCCGCTGTTGCAGGAATCGCCAGCGTCAGCTTCTTCACGCCGATCGGGGCCGGATCTTTTTTGCTTTTTTGTACATCGCTGCGGTAGGCATTGTCGTGCGCTGCTTGCACCATCGAGCGGATCGCCCAATCGATGGTGCGGCCTTTCACTTCCTCGATCGGAAGTGCGATAATGGTGTCGCTCGCGCCCAGCGTCGTCAGTACCTTCAGCGCAGCTTGAACGCCTGACATGAAGTTTTTTTCGCTGATGGCGCTGTCATTGCCCATGCCGACCAGCAGCACGCGCTCGGCGCTGGTGCCGGTTACCCCGCGCAGCAGCAGCGTGGTGCCGGGTTTTCCGCTGATGTCACCGGACTTCAATGCGGCCGTCATTTCGCCGGCGCTGTCGAGATCGATGGCTTGCGGCGAGAGTTTCTTGTTTTCGAATACAGCGACGGCGATACAACCGGTTTTTGCTGCGGCGAGGGTGCTCTTGGTGTCGTACGCTTTTATGCTAAAGTCCATTTGCTTCTCCATTTGCTGTTCCATTTTGTTGACACGTCACTTTTTACTTAACTGATAGCCCCGAATTATAGACTTCGAATGATTTTTCAACGCGCACTACGACGTGAATTGGCCGGTGCAGCCGGGGCGACCTTCACGGTATTATTCACCATCATCGTCACATGGACGCTCATTTCCATCCTTGGGAAGGCTGCCGGGGGCAAGGTCGCATCCGGCGATGTGGTGCTCTTGATCGGTTTCGCGGCGTTGAATTATCTGCCTACCATCTTGACCCTGACCAGTTTCATCGCCGTGCTGATGGTCGTCACGCGCAGTTATCGCGATTCCGAAATGGTGGTCTGGTTCGCATCCGGCCTGAGCTTGTCGCGCTGGATCCGCCCGGTGCTGATGTTCGGTCTGCCGCTGGTGCTGCTGACTGGCTTGCTCAGTCTGGTCGCCACGCCGTGGGCCAAGCTGAAAAGCACCGAATACATCGAGCGCTTCGAAAAACGCGAGGACTTGCAAAAAGTGTCTCCCGGCCAGTTCAGGGAGTCCGCTTCCAGCAACCGCATTTTCTTCGTCGAGAGCGCGTCCGGCGACAGCGCCAACGTGCAAAACGTGTTCGTCAATACGGTCGATCAGAATGGCACAGCAGTCATCGTCGCCAAGGAAGGCGTGGTCGAATTCGATGAGCGCGGCGACCGTTTCCTGGTCTTGAAAAATGGCCGACGCTACCAGGGCATGCCGGGTCAGGCTGATTTCCAGACTATGGAATTCGAGCGCTACAGCATGCGGGTGACGACCAGGGCGCAGGATGCCGGCGCCAACCGGGCTGTCGATTCAATGTCGACGATGGCGCTGCTGAAGTTGCATGACCGCTTCGCGATGGCCGAATTATTGTGGCGCATCAGCGCGCCGCTCACTTGCCTGATTCTGATCTTGCTGGCCATTCCACTGGGCTTCGTCAATCCGCGCGCCGGCAGTTCGACCAACTTGATCATTGCCGTGCTGATTTTTTTCACTTATAGCAATTTCATCAAATTGCTC
>CANFGA010000153.1 GCA_947446335.1 Oxalobacteraceae bacterium
TCCTGCTGGCTCGCCTGCGGCATCGCCTGCAACACCTGGTCGCGCGGACCAAAGGCTTGCACCATGCCATCGCGCAGCAGCAGCAACTTCGTGGTCGCCGCCAGCACCGTGTTGCGGTGCGTGATCAGCACGATGGTCTTGCCGCGCCCGCGCAAGTCATTGACCGCAGCCACCAAAGCGTGCTCTCCGACTTCATCGAGGTTCGAATTAGGCTCGTCGAGCACCAGAAAGGACGGGTCGCCAACCATCGCGCGGGCCAGTCCGAGGCGCTGCTTCTGGCCGCCGGACAAGCCAGCTCCGCCATCGCCGAGCACGGTGTCATAGCCTTTCGGCAGGCGCAAAATCATGTCGTGCACGCCGGCACGCTTGGCCGCGATGATGACGTTATCGGCAGGCAGATCGCCGAAGCGGGCGATGTTTTCCGCCACAGTGCCGGCGAACAGCTCGATATCTTGCGGCAAGTAGCCGATGTGCGGCCCCAACTGATCCTTGTTCCAGCGGTAAATGTCGGCGCCATCGAGGCGCACCGTGCCCGATTGCGCCGGCCACACCCCCACCAGCAAGCGCGCCAGCGTCGACTTGCCGGCGCCGGACGCACCAATCACGCCCAGCACATCGCCCGGCTGCAATGCAAAGGTCACCCCTTTCAGAATCGCCACCAGGCTGCCCGGCGGTGCCGCAGTCACGGCCTCGACCGACACGGCACCTTGCGGTTTGGGCAAGTCCATGCCAGCCTCGCGCGGTGGATTGGCCAGCAACAATTCGTTGAGCCGTTGATACGCACTCTTGACGCCGCTCCATTGCTTCCAGACACCGATCAACTGATCGATCGGTCCGGTGGCCTTGCCCAACAAGATCGAGCCGGCGATCATCATCCCCGGCGACATCTTGCCTTCGATCACCAGAATGGCGCCAAAACCGAGCACCAGCGATTGCATCGAAATGCGCACGAACTTGCTGGCCGCATTGACCATGCCCGACTTTTCGCTCGCTTCCGCTTGCAATTGCAAGAAACGCCCGTGCAGCTTGAACCAGCGCGCCATCAAGCCAGGCAGCATGCCCATCGCCTCGATCACTTCGGCGTTGCGCAAGTTGTTGGTCGCCAGATTGCCCGATGCCACCGCCAGCCCGTTGGCTTCGGCCAGCGGTTTGCGCGATACCATCTCGTTGACAAACGCCAGGATCAGCATCAGCACCACGCCGCACAGCGCAAACAAGCCGAGCCAGACATCGAACAGAAAAATGACCAGCAAATACACTGGAAACCAGGGCGCGTCGAAAAACGCGAACAAACCGTTGCCGGTCAAGAATTGGCGTATCTGCGTCAAGTCTTGCAACGCCTGGCCGGCCACGCCGCCGCCGCGCTTCAGGTTTTGCTCGAAGGCGGCCGTGTAGATGCGCTTGTTGAGCTGCATGTCGAGCTTGGCGCCGACCCGGATCAGCACGAAACTGCGCACGAATTCGAGCGCACTCATCAACGCATACGCGCCCAGCAACAGCAAGGTCAGCATCAGCAGCGTGACCTCGTTGCGGCTTTGCAGCACGCGGTCATAGACTTGCAACATGTATAGCGACGGCGCCAGCATCAACAGATTGATGATCGCGCTGAATATTCCCACGGTACGAAAAGCGCCTTTGAACAGCAAAAGAGCGTCGACGATTTCGCTCTTGGGAAGGGGAAGTTTGGGTTTCATTGGTCAGTCATGCTTCAAATGCATATTGCCGGGAGTGGTCAAACGGAGGGGGCCAGTGAGCGCGATGGTTCTGGATCAGTCTGGTCAAAAACGCAGATAAAAATGCAGGTAGAAATATCAGTACACATGTCAATGCAGAAAAATACAAACGCCGGCAAAGGACTGACGACGACAGGGTTGGTCCGGATGCAGATCCGGACCGGTATTGCGCAGGACAGGTCAGCCCTGTCCTGCCAACTTCAGTGCTGCTGCTTGCGCTTACTGTGCTGCTTGCTGTTTGCTGGTGCTCAGGAAATCACCCTCGGTACCGGCAGCGGTGCTGAAAGCGAAGGTCGCGCCGGTCTTGGCCGCGTTTAACACCACGATGCCGCCAAAATTCTTGACTACATCGACACCGCGCTCGCTGCAAGTCTCAACCAGCGTCAGGTCGAACACGCCGACCGGCACTGAACCGGCGCCATGCACGAGGACATTGCCGCCATACGAGCAACCGCTGGTGCTGCTGCCGGTCAGCGCGCCGCTGCCCGAGATGGCCCAGGTCACAGCCACGGAACCGGCATTCTTGGTGCCAGTCCAGGTGCCGACGACCTCGGTTTGCAGCGCCGCCGTCTCGTACCGCGGGTCGTAGCTGAAGCTCAATGCCCTGCTCTGGCCGGTCTGGGTGACAGTGCCTGTCAGCGTTTGCTTGGGCACCACTGCGGCGGCATACGACACCGCAGCAGGGGCAGGCGTCGAGCCGGATGTGTACTCGATGCCCGTGCCGTCATAACCGGCACTCGTGCCCTTGAGCGTGGAAGTGAGCAATTGCACCGGAACGTGATTCACCAGCAACCACGACGCGCCGCTCGACAACACCACCATCGATGCCGCTTCGGTGCCCAGCGTGCCCGCAGTCCAGATCCCTTGCAGGTTCGAGGTCGCGAATGCCACCTTGGCGCTCAGCGCACTGCTGACACTTTCGCGGTTGCTGCGGCCGTCGGTGAACGAGATCACCACGCCGACAGCCTTGCCAACCTGCGCCGCTGCCAGCACCAGCGTGCTGGCAGTGGCGCCGCTGATGGCCGTGCCATCGGCTTGCCATTGGTAGCTGAAAGTACCCAAACCATCGACATCGGCCAGCGTATTGGACGCCGTCAAGGTCTGGCCTTGAGTCGCAGTGCCGCTGACGGCAACAGCGCCCGTCGCCGGCGTATTGGCGACAGTGCTGCTACCGCCACCGCCGCATGCGGCCAGCAGGGAGGCGAGGGTCACGGCGCCAAGCGCCGTGACGAGAGTGGACTTGCTTGTTATTATTTGCATGATTTTTTTCGTATGTGAAATGGTTGAACGGGTCATCAGAAGAACACGCCGCCGGTCGGTACATCCGAAGCGTGACCGATGATGCTCAAATCCAGCTGTGCTGCCAGGCCTGCGGTGCTGATAGTGCCAGCAACGCTGCCGGTATCAAATTCACTGCCATCCTGGATCGTGAACGAGAGGTGAATCTTGCCGCCTTCGATCACGGTCGAGCCGCCGTACGGTGCGCTGGCCAGATTGACCAGCAAGCCATCGGCGTTTTGAACCCAATAGCCATTCACGGCCAGAGTGCTGTCGAGATACAGGCTGAAATGCTCGGTGCCGTCCGTGTTGCCGGTGCCGGTGATGTTGAACACGCCCAGCGGCGTGACCATGCCGTTAGGAATCACGACATTGCCGCCATCGATGGCGTTCTGAACAATGCTGATCGCATCGGTGCCATTGTTCAGTTGGAGCGATACCACGATCGGGCTCGCGGAATCGACCGGCGTGACAGTGACCGTGGTCACCACCGACAAACCTGCATCGGTCACGCCGGCGGTACCCACCGGGCGCACCACCGTGGCGCTGCTGGTCACGCTTTCAAGTGTGTCATTGCCATCGACGTAGCTGGCCGAGACCGTGATGGCCTTGGCCAACTCGGCTCCGGTCAGCGTGTAGCTGCTGCCGGTTGCGCCATTGATGGCCACGCCGTCGGCATTCCACTGATACGTGACCTGGCCGAGTCCATCGAGGTCAGCGAGCGTATTGGAAGCCGTCAGCGTCTGGCCCTGGATCGGTGTGCCGCCGATGATGACCGAGCCGGTAGGCGCATCGTTGCTGCCGGCGATGTTGACGGTGACCACTTGCGTCGTGCCGTCCGCAGTTGCCACGGTGAAGCTGTCCGTATAGGTCGTACCGACAACAAATTCGTTGTGAGCGCTGCTGGCCGTGTAAGTCCACTCGCCGCCGGCGAGGATGCTGAAGACGCCGTAACCATTGCGTCCTTCGACATCGCTTTGCTCCACGAACGCAGCCGAACTGTCGACATCGGTCGCCACCAGCGTGCCGCCGGTCGTCAGAGCGGCATCGGTTTCGACCAGATTGCGCAAAATGGTGCCGGAGATGACGGCAGCATCGTTGACCTCGGTCACGGTAATGATGCGATCCGAAGTGGCAACGGCGAGATGGCTGTCGGTAACGGTGAAGGTCACCGTGCGAGCGCTGGTGCCGGGTGCGTCGCTGCTGTTGTTGAACTGCAGCGCTTGCGCCGTAGCTTGCACCAGTGCATTGGTAGCGTCAGCGCCGAAGGTAAAGGTCCAGGCAGCATTGGCCACAGCAGAAGCGGCGTCGGCGGTACCGATCTGGATCTCGCCAGCCATCAGCAAGTTACCCTCGGCTAGCCAAATGCCACCTTCGCCCGGGTTGCTCGTGGCCAGGCTCAAGGCATCGGCGCTCTCGCTGTTGGCGCTGATCTGCACCTTCAAGGTGCCGCCGGTCCAGTCTGCATTGCCATCGACATCGTTGATTTGAATGATGCTGCTCACGGTCACCGGTGTTTGTTCGGTGAAGGCAGTGACAAGCAACGCTTCGCGGACATGGGTAAGCACCGCCACGGTGCCGCTGCCAAAGCTGGTGGCGATCAGATCTACCTTGCCGTCGTCATTCACGTCGGCGCTGGCGATGGCCAAAGAGCCAGAAGGCGTGCTCAAATCAATCTTGGCGGCCAGCGTTCCATCGCCAGAACCCAGCAGCACCGACACGCTGCTGCTTCCATAGTTGGAGACGATCACATCGGCCTTGCCATCGCCATCGACATCGGCGCTGGTGACCGAAAAAGGAAGGACTCCGGTGGCGTAATCGACCTTGTCGACAAACGTGCCATCGCCATTGTTCAGCAACACCGACACGCTATTGCTCTCGAAGTTGGCGACGATCAGATCGGCGTTGCCATCGCCATTGAGATCGGCGTTGGTGAGGTTATAAGGGAGTGAGCCGGTAGTGTAATCGACCTTCTCGGCAAAGGTGCCATCGCCGGTGTTCAGCAGCACCGACACGCTACTGCTCTCGAGGTTGGCGACGACCAGATCGGCGTAACCATCGCCATTGAGATCGGCGCTGATGACGCCAAAAGCACCGCCGTTGATGTTTTCAGAGCTGCTGCCAACGGCATAATCGACCTGGCCGGCAAACGTGCCATCGCCCGCGCCCAGCAACACCGACACGCCAGCGACGCTGCTGGCGATCAAATCGGCCTTGCCATCGCCATTGACATCGGCGCTGGTGACGCCACGGGTTTGGCTGCCGATAGCGTAATCGGTTCTTTCGGCAAACGTGCCATCGCCGTTATTCAGCAGCACCGACACGCCATTGCCGTTGGCGATGATCAGATCGACCTTGCCATCGGCATTGAGATCGGTGTTGGTGGCGCTGAATGCGCCGTAGCTGTTGTTGCCAACTTCGCTGCCAACGGCATAATCGACCTTGTCGGCAAACGTACCATCGCCGTTATTCAGCAGCACCGACACGCTGTTGCCGTTGTTGTTGTTGTTGTTATAGATGCCGCTGTTGACGACGATCAGATCGAGGCTGCCATTGCCGTCGAGATCGGCGCTGGTGACGGAGAAAGATACCGCGCCACCAGTAGCATACTCGACAAAGCCCACACCGATGGTCGGCGCATCATTGGTGCCGGTGATCGTCACGTCGAGCGTGCTGGTCGACGTCAAGCCGAGCTGGTCTTGCATCTCGTAGCTCAACGTGACATGCACCACCTCACCCTGGGCCAGATGATCGAAATCCGTGCCTGGATTGAATACCACCTGGCCATTCACCACGCTGGCCGTGCCTTGCCCGTCCGGCGCGCTGACCGAGTTCAGCGACAACACATCGCCGACGTCAGCATCAGTATCGTTGGCCAGCACATCGAACGTCAGCGTCTGGTTTTCCTCGCCGGAAGCCGTGTCAGCCACGGCCACCGGTGCATCGTTGACATTGATGATCGCGTTGCTGGCATTGCTGGTGATTGTTTCCAGCGTGCCGCCGCCATCGGTGTAACTGGCCGCAACCGTGATGACCTGGCCGACATCAGCCTCGACCAGCGTGTAATTGTCGCCGGTCGCATCGGTGATCGCAACGCCAGCGCGCAGCCACTGGTAAGTGACGGTGCCCAGGCCATCGAGATCGACCAGACTGTGGCCGACATACAGCACGTCGTTTTGCAACGCCACTGCATCGTCCGGTGTATCACCTACTCGGGCGTCGAGCACATTGTAGATTGTGACCGTGCCGGTAGGCAGATCGTTGACAGGCACCAGGGTGATGACCGTATTGGCGCTGACGCCAGGCTGACCATCCATGTCCAAGGAACTGACCGTCACCGTGTGCGCGGTCGTGCCCGGATTTTCAGACAAATTGACATATTGAACGGCGCGCAAGCCCGCTTCGAAGGCCTCGGTAGAGACCGGGCCGTCGGTGGCGCTCAGCACGATCTGATGGGCATCGTCGCTGATCATCACCGTGATGCCGAACCCGTTGAGGGTACCGATTTGCAACGTCGAGAGCGTCAGCGTTTCCAACGCGCCATCAGGGGCATCGTTCAGACTGATCGTCACGCTGGCCAGAGGAATGGCCGAGCCGATCAGCGACGCATCGCTCGCCGCGATCGCCAGGCCAGGACCGTTTTCGGTATAAGAAACGGCATAATCGAGGCCGGATGTGATGCCATTGAGATCGGCTACATGGACCGGGTTCACGTTCATGAACAGCGTTGCGACCGGGGAATCGGTCCCGCCGGCCGGCACGCCAGCGTCATGCACGGTGACAGTCACCGGGCGCACGCCGGCGGTTGCAGCCGGGCTCGTGTTGTTGTAGACCACGGTCAGCAGCGCCGCCTTGTAGTCGGCTGCCGTGCCGGCCCCGGTCAGGGTCAACGGATCGGTTTGCGTGCCGGTGCCGCTGAATACGATCTCGCCCATCGACCCCGTGTACACGTCGCCATCCTGCGTCGTCGACAGCATTTCATAGGGTTTGCCGAAGCCATTGTCGAGCGTCGCCGCCGCATCCATCACCAGCGTGGCCGATGTCAGGAAATCGCTGACATCGACGTCGGTGATGGTCAGATTATCCGTGAACAGCAGTGCCGGAGCGCCTTGCGGGTTGAATTCCGCCTGGCCATTGATAGAAATAACATCAACCTTGACTGGCACTGAGCCGTTCAAATCGATGATCGGTGCATCGTTGACCGCACTGACGTCGATTGATGCGGTGTCGCCATCGACCGAGA
>CANFGA010000154.1 GCA_947446335.1 Oxalobacteraceae bacterium
AAAAGAAATTTATATTTTTTAAAAGCTTAAAATTTTCATTGTTTTTTACGATGCCGTAACATAAAAATAATACCTAGCAGCTTGCAGAAAAGAACGCCACCATGTTGAAGGCACGATTACGGCAAATAATCGACCAGCAGGAACTCACCGCACTGTTTCAGCCGATCATCCATTTGCAGTCGGGCGAAATCGTCGGTTACGAAGGTCTCATACGCGGTCCCTCGGACAGCCCCTTGCACTCCCCCCTGAATTTGTTCAAGGTCGCGCTGGCAGCGAACCTGAGGGTCGAGGTCGAGCATCTATGCCGCAAGGTCGTGCTGGAACACTTCGCCAAAATGGACCTGCCGGGCAAGCTATTCCTCAATGTCAGCCCGGAATGTCTGTTGTATCCCAACATGAAACACGGCGAGACGCTGGACTACATCCAGCAATTTGGCATCAGTCCGGACCGCGTCATCATCGAACTCACCGAGAGCCAGCCTACCTGTGACTACGAGTTGCTTGGCAAGGCGGTCGCGCATTACAGCGACATGGGATTCGAGATCGCGATCGACGATCTCGGGGAAGGTTTTTCCAGCTTGCGTCTGTGGTCGGAATTGCGCCCGGCTTATGTCAAGATCGACATGCACTTCATTCAGGGAATCAATCTTGACAAGGTCAAGCTGCAGTTCGTGCGCTCCATACAGCAAATCGCCGAGGCCACCGGAACCCTGGTCATCGCCGAGGGGATCGAAACTCAGGCCGAACTGCTGCTGATTCGCGACCTCGGTATCGCCTGCGGACAGGGCTATCATATAGGCAGGCCGAGTAACGCGCCGCCGACGAAGGTGCCTTTCGAGATCGCTAAAACGCTCGGTTATCGCGGCGTCGCTGTCTATCCCCAAGAAAACAATCATCGTCAAAGCAGTCCCACCGCGCTGCGACTGTTACGCGCCGTGCGGCCCGTCTCACCACAGATGTCCAACAACGACGTCTTTGACATCTTCGGGCGTGAACCTGAGCTCGAGGTCATTCCGGTGGTTGAAAACGGTTTTCCCTTGGGGCTGATCACGCGCCGCCATTTGGTCGACCGCTTTGCCATGCAGTTCATTCGCGAACTGCACGGCAAAAAATGCTGCGGCATGTTCATGGACCCGGAACCGCTCATTACCGACAAACATACCAAGCTGCAAGACTTGAGCCAGCAAGTGGTGAAAGCAGATCGCCGCCATTTGGTCAATGGATTCATCATCACCGACCAAGGTCAATATCTGGGCATGGGCACAGGCCATGACCTGATGAGGGAAATCACGGAAATGCAGATCAACGCGGCGCGTTATGCCAACCCGTTGACGCTCTTGCCAGGCAATGTCCCCATCAACGAGCACATCGACCGCTTGCTCGAAAACGGCGCCAGCTTCAGCGCCTGCTATGTCGATCTGGATTTCTTCAAACCGTTCAACGATGTCTATGGCTACCGCAAAGGTGATGACGTCATCCAGCGCACAGGAAGAATTCTGGAGCAGCACTGCGACCCCACGCGTGATTTTGTCGGCCATATCGGTGGCGATGACTTCTTGATGTTGTTGCAGAGCGAAAATTACGAAGAACGCTACCAAGCGATCATCGATACCTTTTCGACCGACATTGCCCAGCAATTTTCAGCGGCCGACCTCGAGCGCGGCGGCTACCTCAGCGAAGATCGCGCAGGCCGTCCCGTTTTCAATCCGCTGGTCACCGTTTCGCTCGGAGTGCTTAAAGTTGAACCGGGGCATTTTTGCTCGCACCACCAAATTGCGACTGCTGCGGCCGAGGCCAAGCGGCAGGCAAAACGCATTTTGGGCAACAGCCTGTTTATCGATCGTCGAGCAGGGCCTTGCGCATCGACTGTATCGCCGGCCAACCCAAGCCATCACCTCGATCCCCGTTTTGAATGTAGCAATAACCGTTCGATTCTCCTGAATGTTGAATCGAAAGTTAATCAGAACTGCTAGCCGATTCTCGCCGCGCACCGACTGCCCCAGTTCTGCATTCAACCTCGCTCGTCATGCAATGGAACCTATCTCGCGCAGCTTCGCTTGCAGCGACAGGTGATCGATCTTGTCGATCGGCAAGCTGAGCAGCAAGCGGATGCGGTTGGCGATCTGAAACTCGGCGCTGGTGAAAGCCTTGAGTTGCTTTTCCCGGTCCCCAGTGACGGCGACAGGATCGGCAAAACCCCAGTGCGCGCTGATCGGCTGCCCGGGCCAGACCGGACATATCTCGCCGGCAGCTTGGTCGCACACAGTGAAAATGAAATCCATCGCCGGCGCACCAGCTTGCGCAAACTCGCTCCAGCTCTTGCTGCGTAGTCCGTCGATGTCATAATGTTGGCTGGCGAGCAATTCCAGCGTCATCGGGTGCACCGCGTCGCGCGGATGACTACCGGCGCTGTAAGCCTTGAAGCGGCCTTGGCCCAGATGATTGAGGATGACCTCGGCCATGATACTGCGCGCCGAATTACCGGTGCAGATGAACAGCACGTTGTAGACCTTGTTCTTGATGTCAGCGTCGCTCATGTCAGTTTCCTGTGATGGTAATGTGGTGCGCAAGTTGCAACAGACGATCGACGCCGATCGGTCCCTCGTCCAGCATTTGCACCAAGGCAAAACAGCTGTTTCATGGGGCTATTTCCAGATTCATTTTACCTAATTCGTCGTGGGTGCGCTTACATAGTAGCGGCGAATAAAAATGGCTAATACGAGGTTGTAGCCAGCCCCCCAAAACAGGCGAGAAGTCATTTTTTTGGGACATTACGTCAAAAATTCCGTAAAACGATCAATAAACGAAAAGCTTGATGGATGGCCGCGCTGCTGATGTCACATTCGCGCGTAAGGCAGCGGTATTTGACGCTACGCTGCCTTGCGCATCGAAAGGGACTCTCCCTTTTTGTCAACCGAGCCGTCATCGACATTGAAGAAGCCAACCAATTGCATCAGGTGAGTCGCTTCGCCATGCACTGATTCTGCCGCTGCAGCCGCCTCTTCGACCAAGGCCGCATTTTGCTGCGTCACGTTATCCATCTCGGCAATGGCGCCGTTGATTTCTCCGATGCCAGTCTCTTGCTCGGAACTGGCCGAGGCAATCTGCGCCATGATGCCGGTCACACGTTCAACGCTGGCCACGATCTCAGCCATGGTGTCTCCGGCGGCGTGCGCAAGGACGCTGCCCGTTTCAATCTTGTCGACCGATTCATTGATCAACTGCTTGATCTCCCGGGCAGCGGTGGCCGAACGCTGAGCCAGATTGCGCACTTCGCTGGCGACCACGGCGAATCCACGCCCCTGCTCCCCTGCTCGTGCCGCCTCCACTGCGGCGTTCAATGCCAAGATATTCGTTTGAAAAGCGATGCCATCGATGACGCTGATGATATCGACAATTTTCTTTGCTGCGGCACTGATCTGATCCATGGTCTTGACGACGTCATGGACCACCGCGCCACCTTTGCTCGCCACGCTCGAAGCCGATAGCACCAGTTCATTTGCTTGCCGCGCGCTGCTGGTGTTGTTCTTGACTGCCGAAGTCAATTCCTCCATCGAGGAGGCGGTTTCTTCAAGCGCACCGGCCTGCTGTTCGGTGCGTCGCGACAGATCAAGGTTACCCGTCGAAAGATCACGTGATGCCGAATCGATGTTGACTGCGCCATTTCGCACCAGTCTCACCGTCGTGCCAAGCCGAGTAGTCATGTGATGCAATGCGTCCAGCAATTGGCCAACCTCATCGCTGCTCCCGTGCACCTCGAAGTCACGCAAGTCACCCTCGGCAACGCGTTCCGCGATATTCACAGCGTGCCGCAGAGGCACGACGATGCTCTGTGTGATGGCCCATGCAAGCGTGGCTCCGGTAATCAATGCCAGAACGCCAAATGCCATCAAGGTGACGACGCTGCTGTCATACTGGTGTGCTGACTCGTCCGCCAGCGCATTGGCCGCTGCAGTCTGATAGGCGAGCAATTTGGTCAGCGCCGCAGCATAGCTGGCGAAGGTAGTTTTTAACGTGGTATTGGCGATTTGCTCGACCTCTTGGATGCGCCCCCCCTCCTTGAACGCAAAAGCCTCGTTGCGCACGGCAAGATAGGCTTTCTGATGCACCACGACGTCCTTCAACAGGCTTGCTTCCTCATTATTTTGTTGTAACGCGGCGAACTTTCCAATCAGTGCATCAACCGACTGCGCGCCGACAGTCAATTGGGCCTGGAAGTACTCGGCGGTTTCCAGGCTATCGCTCTTTACAATCGACAACGCGCTGTTTCCGTTCAGTTTTGCCGTACCGAGCAACTCGGAGGCCAACTGCTGTTTTGCCAACTTGTCTTTGACCAGGTACTCTGTATTGTCATTGGCCGAATGGAGTCGCCATAATGCGATGGCCGTGATACATGCCAGCAGCAAGAGTATGAGAGCAAACGACAGCAGGACCCGGGGCCCTGTTTTTAACTGAAGAAATTTCATTGGGCTTAGTTGAGCTCTGTTCGATAGAATATTGATAGGCAGGAATACCAGCCGCAGGGTGCCTGTCAAAGATGACGGCATCATTACATTGAGGAAAGTAATGCAGATTAATTGTTAGCATTGACGCTACGCTGGGAAAATGACGCCAACAGAAAAGCCGAGCGCATCCTCAATGCCGCGCGGGTGGCAGGAAAAAATGCGATGTGGTCCGTCATGCAGGACGGCGCCGGCGCTGCGTCGATCTCGATGCAGGCTGAAATCGACGCCGGCCTGGGACAATTGCGTGCACTCATTGGCAGTGCACGCCGGATCGTCCTTGTTTGCATGGCAGCGTGATGCATCACGCTGCTGGCCGCAGCGATCGTGCCATGGGTAGTCGGCTGACAGTGAGCCACCCAGTGGGCAAAAAGCCTGATTTTGCGAACATGCATTTTGATTAATATATCAATTCTTTGCCAAAATGAGCGTCGAATGCATGACAGATTCACTGACTCGCAGCGCAGTTGCATGCAGCGCCAATTTTGCATGCGGACGAAAGTGGTTGCAGGTTACGAAGAGCATGCCTACCGCATGCTCGTGCGAAGCTCGACGAGAACTTGGTCCGCCGCGTCAATACGGATCACACCCAAGCGCGGGAACTCCAGTTCTAGGATCACGTAAAAGGTCAGCGACATGGTCGTTGCGAGAATCAATATGGAGAACCAGTTTCGCATCTTGGTGGCACACGTGACGTAACCGACAAGCGATGCGCTAACGAGGCACAATCCGGCAAGCAACAAGAAGATGATGTGTGGCGGGTGATTCTCCGTTGCCGTAGCCCTGATCGTCGTGATGTCGATCATCTCGTTGAGTGCCGGGAGCAAGACTATCGCCACGTGCCCAGAAGCTTCCCGTTGGCTGACAGATACCGCTGCCGCCCAAATTTTTTTCTGCAACGTCAATGCCTCTGCAAGCTTTGCTCGAGTGCCAGCCACATCTTCCGTATTCCGATATGTCTCTATTCTCGTGTCCAGATAACGGCGAAACAGTTGCCGCATTTCCGGCTGCGTGTCGCCCGGAAGCAAGTCGATCCTCAGGTAAGACGTCCCGATCGCGTTGGCCTCCTGGGTGATCAAGTGTCGTCGAACTTCAAACCTCGACGCTGCACCCGAAAACGTGAATGCGAGGAGCAAGCCTAACAGACCAAATACTGCGGCTTCAGCGGGACCGGTGCCCTTTGCTACACCGTCCTGCTCACGCATGAGTTTGATCTTACCAATATAGCGGCCCAACTCAAAAAGCGCCAGCATGCCGAAGAACAAGCTGGTGGCCGATAATGATGCCGCGAGCATGAGACTCATGGTTGCTTGCCTTGTGGTCGCATTGGAGTCACCAGCCTCCAGCAAACATTATATTAGTATTGATGCAATTCGGAAACTCGATGCGATAGCTCGCACATTTGCCGGGAATCCCATCATTCCTGCCGCTTACGCATCCAGAACGACAACCAGCCAGCACCTCGCCAGATGCCGTCGGCGACCCGCATCGCTACATTGCAGTTGCCAAATTTAATCGCCATGCCCGATGCTGGACTTGGTCGTTGGCGTCTTGCTCGTGCAAAATCAAACTGAACCGTCACGCAAAAACCATCTCATTGTCCTCATTGATTCGAACAATTGTACTCACGAGAGTTCCACAGGCAGCGATAGAAAAAGCTGCTCACATCGCTCGCTCAGCAACTCGTCTACCGGGAGCGGTACATCCGACTTCGCGAGCAACCATTCGTGAATGATTGCGCTCGATGAACTCGTGCTGCTCGAATCGCATCTAGGAACAAGGCACATTCACGTTGATTATTTCCGATATCTTTACAATTCATTTGATTTTTTTGCTGCAACGCAGCATAATTGCGTCGTCTCCTCTATTCTCCTTCAAGAAAATAGCTTCAGCCCGCTTTTACCAGCGGGCTTTTTTTTGCCTGCTCATATGCTGTGAACAATTTTTCTGCTCAGCATGGAGGCAAACCACGACAGGCGCTCGGTGAGTCGATCATGATCACGAATCAACCCATGCGATGAGTCGATCTATTTATAATGCCATGGCATCGACTCAAGACCTGATCTGGACCCGCTCCGACTGGCCACAATTGCGGTACGACATCGCTCGGATAGCGCCGAAGATCTCTGCTGCGCGCCGGGCGCAAGGGGTAGTTGAAGGCAAGCTCACCGCAATCGCTGTCGCAACCCGGCAAGAAATCATCGCCGAAGCCTGGTCGCAGGAAGCCATGGCGACCGCAGCCATCGAAGGCGATCGCTTGAACATCGATGCGGTCAGGTCGTCGATTGCCAGGCGACTGGGAATTCCGAATTCCTCCTTCGTTCGCGCCACGCGCCATGTCGAAGGTTTGCTCGACCTGATGGACGATGCGGTGCTGAACGCGAACGCCCCGGTCACCGATGATCGCCTGGTTCGATGGCAATCCGCTTTGTTTCCACATGGAAAATCCGGTCTGAACGACGTACAGGTTGGCGCGTATCGCTCGCACGAAGAGCCGATGCGCATCGTCAGCGGTCGGGTCGGCAACGAGACGGGCCATTATGAAGCGCCTCCGTCACATTCGATCAAGCGCGAGATGGCCGTGTTCCTCGATAGCGTCAATCGACTAAGTGACGTCGACAGCATCATCTTGGCGGCCATGGCACACCTGTGGTTCGAGACGCTGCACCCGTTTGAAGACGGCAATGGCCGTGTCGGCCGCGCACTGATCGACCTGATACTGGCACGCGACACCGGCGAAACCGGCCGC
>CANFGA010000155.1 GCA_947446335.1 Oxalobacteraceae bacterium
AGTCGCGCTTGGCCGGCTCTATGGTTTCGGCGAACGATGCGCACGCCACCCGCAAGCGCTCGCCCAGCATCGGCATGTCGGCCTTCAGCGTCGTCATCCCGCTGCCGACCTCGCACGCCAATTGATACAGACCGTCCAGGTCGGCGCTGTTGATGGCCCGTACCACTAGCATGGTGTCATCCTAAAAAATGGTGAAAAAATCTCAAATCCTGACGCAGGTGACGCTCTCGCCAGCGACCACGCCCAGCGCCTGCTGCAGGTGCTGCGGCAGATTGATCTCGGGCGCCGCCTCCAGCGCGGCGCAGCAGCCGATGACGGCGCGAAAATCGGCCCCCGTTCCTGTGGCGATCGCATAGGTCATCGCAGACTCGTACGCCTCGGGTGGCGCCGGGTCCGAAGCAGCCACCCGGCGCAGCATCGACCCGGTGAACGAACGCAGCGCCTGCTTGTGCGCCTGCAGGATCGGACCGCCGTCGAAAATGTCGATGTAATCGTCGGCCTCGAAGCCCTCCTCGGTCAGCAGATGGAACGGCAGTTCGCCGCTGGGATGGATCTGCCCCATCGCCGCCTGCGCCGCGCCCGGCAGCAGCGGCACGTAGACCGGATAGTGCGGCATCAATTCGACGATCAAGGTGCGGTTGCGGGCGCCGCCGATGACGCGTTCGGCTTCCAGGAAATCCATCTGGAAAAATTTGCGGCCCACCGCATCCCAGAATGGCGATTGGCCATCGGGATCGGTGATGCCGGCCAGCGGCACGAAAAAGCGATCGCCGAAGCGCTGCGGCGCCAGCGCGGCAAACAGCAGCCGCGCACGCGACAGCAGCGCCGCTTCCAGCCCGGCATGGGCCAGATCTTGCAGGCAAAAGCCGGACAGCTGGGAATATCCGGTCAGCTCGGAGCACAGCGTCAATGCATGCACGCTGTGGCTGATGTTCAAGTCGCGCGACACTTGCTGGATCACGTCGTTGCGAAATGAAAAATAGGTCCCGTTCGAACCGGCCGCGGCGAAAATCGCGGCCGTGCCGATGACGCGGCTTGACGCCGATGCCCCCAGCCCCGTCAACTCCTCCAGCACGAACAGATACGATTCCTCGCTCGGCATGTCGACATCGGCCGCGAACGACGCAATCGAACGCACGATCGCAGCCTCGATCTTGTCGCGCGTCCTGGGCAGCGTGTGCACGCCCGGCATCGTCAAGGCGGCCAGTTCTTCGAGTGCAGCGCGGTCGGCCATGCAGGCTGGCCGCACCACGACCACCCGATCGTCGATCGGCCGGGTCGACATCAGGCGGCGCTGGACAAGCGGCTCAAGGCGGCGCGCAGCATCAGTTCGGCTGCGTCTATCTGTGCATCCGATACGATCAATGCGGGCACAAAACGCACCACGTCGGGGCCAGCCATCAGCAACAGCAAGCCCTGCGCTTCAGCCGCCTTCTGAATATCCTTGGAGCGGCCTTTGAAGCTGTCGGCCACGACCAGGCCGAGCAGCAAGCCGCTGCCGCGCACCAGCTTGAGTATCTGCGGATAATCGTCGACCAGACCCTGCAGCATCGCGACCAACTTCTGGCTCGCTTGCTGCACGCGCGCCAGGAAAGCCGGCGTGTTGATGATGTCGACTACATTCAACGCGACGATGGCTGCCAGCGGGTTGCCGCCGTAGGTGGTGCCATGGGTGCCGACCGACAGCGTGGCGGCCAGCGCCTCGGTAGTGAGCATCGCGCCGATCGGATAACCGTTGCCGAGCGCCTTGGCCGCAGTCAGGATGTCGGGCGTGACGCCGTAACCCATGTAGGCGAACAACTCGCCAGTGCGGCCCATGCCGCACTGGACTTCATCGAAAATCAATAGCGCGCCGCTCTGGTCGCACAGCGCGCGCAATTCCTTCAGGTATTCGACCGTGGCTGGCATCACGCCGCCCTCGCCCTGTACCGGTTCGACCACGACCGCGCAGACATCGTCGCCTATCGCGGCGCGCGCGGCAGCAATATCGTTGAAAACGATGTGATCGATCGCCTGCGGCAGCGGCTCGAAGCCTTCCGTGTATTTCGGCTGGCCGCCGACCGTCACCGTAAACAGCGTGCGCCCGTGAAATGAATTGATGCATGAAATGATGCGCGACTTGGCCGGGCCGAACTTGGTGTGCGCATGTTTGCGCGCCAGTTTGAAGGCGGCCTCGTTCGCTTCCGCGCCCGAATTGCAAAAGAAGGCGCGGTCGGCGAACGTGGCTTCGGTCAGCGCCTGCGCCAGGCGCAGCACCGGTTCATTGGTATACACATTGCTGAGATGCCAGACCGTGTTGATCTGCGCGGTCAACGCCTCGACCAGACGCGGGTGGCAGTGACCCAGGCTGGTGACGGCGATGCCAGCAGTAAAATCGAGGTACTGCTTGCCATCCTGGTCCCACAAGTCCAAGCCCAGCGCACGCACCGGCACCATCGCCGCCGGCGCATAGGTCGGCACCAGCACCTGGTCGAAGGTAGCCCGGGTAACAGGGCGTGCGGTTGCGGTCGAATCGAGCTTGGCGTTCATGACATTCCGATCAATGTAAATCAGTGTAAAGGAGCTGGAGGCCACAGCCACAACAGCTGCGCGCATGCGTCATTATAGGAAACCGGAAGCAAACCTGCTTTTGATTCTGCGACAGCCATTTTCAGATTCCGACAACCATGCAAACGGCAACGGGCAAACCGGCCCGACATATGATCCGGTGATTTCTGACATCATGAAAACAGTCTTGATCAACCCGCAGCAAAGCACGATACTTCACCTGTCTCCTCCAACTCTCTAAAGAATTGGATTCAGCCCGCTTTTACCAGCGGGCTTTTTTTTGCCCGCAGCATCAGTCAGCCAGCTTGAACCGCAGCCAGTTTGCGCTGGCGCTCCTGACGTGGCGTGTTGCCAAACAGCGCGCCGAAGGCGGTCGAAAAATGCGAGCCCGATGAAAAGCCGCACATCAAGCCCACTTGCACGATCGAATGATGGGTCCCCTGCAACAATTGACGCGAACGCGCCAGGCGCAGCTCCAGATAGTAGCGCGACGGCTGGCTGCCCAGGCACTGCTTGAACAGGCGTTCGAGTTGGCGCCGCGACATGCCGACCAGGCTGGCGATGTCGTCGGTCGAGAGCGGCTCTTCCAGATTCGCTTCCATCAGCATCACCGCCTCCGACAGCTTCGGTTGCAGCGCTCCGAAACGCGCTTGCAGTGCGACGCGCTGACGCTCGTCCTTGCCGCGCACGCGCTCGACGCACAGCGCTTCCATGATCTGCGCTTGCAGCGCGGCGCCGAACAGCAGTTCGATCAACGTCAATGAAAAATCGATGCTGGCGACGCCGCCGCAGCAGCTCAAATGGCGGCCATCGATGTCGAACAGGTGCGGCGTCAGGATCGCGCGCTCGGCCCTGGCGCCGGCAGCGCCGTACAAGGCCCACGGCAGCGCAATGCGCACGCCGTCCAGCACGCCGGCAGCGGCCAGCCACAACACGGCAGCGCCGACCGCGCCCCAGAATGGCGCCGAGCGACAGCGCTCGACGATTGCGCGCCCCAATTCGGGCGCCAACTCCCCTGCGTCGCCCACCAGCAGCGCGATCTGCCATTCCGCGCCGAGATCGTGCGCCGCCTGCTGCGGCGTGCGGATATCGAGCTGCAGCGCGCGCGGCCCCAGGTGCTCTGCAGCCAACTGCAAAGGCTGGACCAGCCCAGCCCAGCTGATGGCGTGCGCCGGCCCGGCATTGATCAGCAACACGCGCAGCGGCAGTTGCCGGGCCAGATCGCGCAAGTCAGGCTGCATCAAGGTTTCTGGTCATCTGCATGGTGAGATTTCAACGGGTTCGTCCATCTCATTCGGGCGCCAAAGCGGTGGGCGGACGCGCAGAAGGCGAGCGCGCGGTGCTCCATTGACTCACGATCATGCCGGAGATCAGCAGCGCGGCGCCGGCCCAGCCCCACGCCGTCATCGCCTCGCCCAGCCACAGATAGGCAAAAAATGCCGCGCAGGCGGGCTCGAAAGCATAAATGACGGCGGCTTCATTGGCCGTGCTGTGGCGCTGGCCCCAGGTTTGCAGCGCGATGATGGCGGCGGTGCAGACCAGGCCCAGATAAGCGAAATTGACAGCATGGGTGCGCATGCCGAGCCAGATGCCGGGCCAATAGTCCACCGCAGCAGTACCGGCCTGGAGCGGAGCACCCGGCACCTCGCGCAGCAGCAACAGCAGCGCGGCGCACAGCGCGACGCTGGCAACCTGGGCCGCAGTGAGCGCGATCAACTGGTCAGCCTTGCGGGTCGTCACTTCCAGCATCTTGATGTAGAAACCGAAACAGAAGGCACCGGCCAGCGCCAGCGTATCGCCGCGGCCCCAGGCCCCGCCGTCGCCGCACAATGCAAACAGGCCGGCCAGCGCCAGCACCAGCGCCAGCACGATCCGGCGCGATGGCATTTTCCCAGCAAAGATCCCGAGCAACGGCACCACCAGCACGTTCAAGCCGGTGATGAAGGCATTGCGGTTCGAGGTCGTCAACGCCAGCCCCTCGACTTGAAACAGGTAACAGGCGAACAACAATATTCCCAGCAACGCGCCCACCGCGCCATCGCGGCGGCTCGCGCCCAGCAGAAACGGCGCCAGCAGCAAGGCGCCCAGCATGAAGCGGATGAAGATGATCCACAGCGGCGAAAAATCGGCGGTCAAATCCTTCATCGCCGGGAAAGTCGTGCCCCAGGCGATGGTGACGACAAGCAAGGCAAGGATGCCGCGAAACTGGTGGGTCATGGTGAAATTCCGGATAGTGAAGATGGCGCACACCTCGCCATGATATCTTTCTGTACAGAAAAAAGCGAACTGGCCCGGCTTTTTTCCTGTGCCAGCCAGGCCGTGAAAAACGGCGCCGGGGCGCTATAATCATGCCCCATGGGCGAACGATATTTGAAAAGCATCCGCTTGCTGGCACAATGCATGCAAGGCTTCGAGCGGTACTCGGGTGACAGCGTGCGCCAGCATGATCTGACGCCGGCACAATTCGACCTGATCGCCACGCTGGGCAATACCGCCGGCATGTCGTGCAAGGACCTGGGCGAGAAGACCTTGATCACGAAGGGCACACTGACCGGCGTGATCGACCGTCTGGAACAAAAAGGCCTGGTTGAACGCGAACGCAATACCGATGACAAGCGTTCCTATCTGGTGCAGCTCACGCCCGCTGGAGAACAGGTCTTCAGCGAAGTATTTCCGAAAATTATCGCCCGTGGCAAGCAATTGTTTACCCATTTTAGCGACGCCGATTTCACGGCACTGGAAGCGACGCTGTCCGGACTCAAGCGCACCATCCTGGGCCAAAAGACCCGGATCGAGCGCATACCATCACACGAAAGCAAAGGAAAAATGTTGAAAACTACATTACTGGAAGGCAAGTTGCCCGCCAAATTCGACCAGAACATCATCGGCAATCTGCTGCTCAATCCCGATACCGAGGAACAAGTGCTGCAAGAAAAACTGATCATCGGCATCCGCAACGAAGCCGGCGAAATCTATCGATTGATCGGCGCCACCCGGCCCAACAGTTTCACGAATGCGATCGAGGAACTGGTGGACCTGGGCCTGGTCGACGAACTGCAGGATGCCGACACGCCCAGCGACGGCTGCGACGCCATCTTCAGCGCCGCCTGACACACCGGTCAGTTGAAATTGACCTTGGCCGACAGATTGACGCGGCTCATGTTGCCGGTTTCGTCGGCCAGCGTCTTGCGCTGGCCAACGATGTATTCGGCGCCCAGATCGACGCCCGGAACCGGATTCCAGATGAAGCCGAGATGGGCCTGCGCCACCTGGCGATTCACGCCAAAGCGCCCGTTTGACGATTCGCTGGCTGCGCCGGACAAGCCATTGGCCAGCGCATACGCAGTGTAGTCATTGTTGAAGGTGCGCTGCGCGCCCAGCGAGGCGTTGTAGCGCAGCGTGGCCGATGCCTTGTGCTGATAGCCAAGCAAGATGCCGAGCACTTT
Source organism: Oxalobacteraceae bacterium (assembly GCA_947446335.1). Classification (GTDB taxonomy): domain Bacteria; phylum Pseudomonadota; class Gammaproteobacteria; order Burkholderiales; family Burkholderiaceae_D; genus Janthinobacterium. Next base: position 5,994 of record CANFGA010000155.1, read on the forward strand.
TTCAGTCACGATGCGGTGGTTCTGTTCATCGTAGATCGCGCCCTCGATATAGTTGAAATAACGACCGATGCCGGTACCGCCGGTGAGGCCCCAGGTCAGGAAATCATCCCCTACCGTTTTCACCATGCCGCTTGCGGCCAGGCCGTAGCCGCGCTTGGCGCTTGACATGGCGCCATCGTCGAGCTTGTGCTCATGCGTGAGCGCACGCACGCTGACGGCGCCAAAGTCGAACGCCTTGTCCCAGCGCGCGATCAAATCCGGCTGGCGCGAAAAACCCTTGGTTGTCGGCGAGCCGGTAACATCGAGCACATAGCTGACCGGATTTTCGACCGCCGCCGTGAAGGTGCCCATGGTTGGCGTCGCATAGGCGTAGCGGATCTGCGGCTGGCGGATGAAGGTGGCGCCGATCGGACCGTTGAAATCGACCGTTTCAGGCGAATTGTCCAGATCCATGAAGGTCGACCAGGTCTGGCCGATCAGGAAACCGCCGACCTGACCGTAGGCCTGGCGCAGGCGGAAATTGTAGCTGTTGGTCGATTGCTGGGTGTAGATGTTACCGGTGCTGCCTGAAACGGCCGCATTGCCGGTGCGCGGATCGTTGTTGAAGTCGCCTTCGAGCTTCATGCTCAAAGCGCCAAAGCGGGTCGGCGTGCTGGTCTCGACGCCCAGGCGCGAGGTGCGCGCGGTCAGGTAGCTGCGGCCGTTGCGGCGCGCTTGGTCTGACCCGTTCAACGGCGCATAAGGCAGGAAGGTCGCATAATCCTGGTCTGAATTGTCGCCCTTCATTTCATGCACCGCCGTCAGCTCGGCGAAACCGTAGATCCGCATCGAGGTCGAGGAACCGGGCAGGCGAAACGAGTTCGGGATATCGCCAGCGACGACCGCATCCTTGGCCAGCAATTCGACCTGTTCGACGCGCTCGACCAGGTCCGTGTTCGCAGCCACCGGAGCCGGAGCCGCAACTGGCGCAGGAGCAGCAGCCACCACTGGCGCAACAACCGGCGCCGCCTGCACGCTCTTCTTCAATTCATTCAATTCATCGTGCAAGCGCTTGATCTCGGCGCGCATTTCGCGAAAGTCTTGTGCCGATTGGGCATGGACCGGCAAGGCGGTCACGCCCAGCATCAGCGCGATCGAGAGCGCCAGGGGTTTCAATTGATTGGACTGCAGGGTCATGCGGTGCTCCTTGGAGATGAATGGCCTGTTTCGACAGGCTGGCGTTTTTCTG
>CANFGA010000156.1 GCA_947446335.1 Oxalobacteraceae bacterium
CCGCGCCCGCCTGGGCATAGGGCGCACGTTCCAGATTCCGCAACCGATGCATGAATTGACGGTGCGCGAAAACCTGATCGTGGCGCAGCGCTTTGGCACCGGCCGCATCGACCATGACAAGATCGATCAGATCCTCGCATTCGCCGGCTTGCACGACAAGGCTGGCCGCGACGCCGCCAGCGAACTGGCGCTGACCGAACTGAAGGCGCTGGAAGTGGCCAAGGCGCTGGCCACCGATCCCAAGCTGCTGCTGCTCGACGAAGTGCTGGCCGGCCTGGAAACGGCCGGCAAGCACCGCTTCATGCAAATGCTGGCCGATCTGCATGCCACGTTTGGCGTCGGCATCATCATGATCGAACACGATATCGATGCCATCCGCAGCCTGTGTCCGCGCGTGGCGGTGCTCGATTTTGGCCAGCTGATCGCCGACGGCACGCCGCAAGCGGTGTTCAGCGACCCGGCGGTGATCCGATGCTATACGGGAGACCATGGTGGATAGCCCTGTGATCGTTCCTGGACCTGCTGATCCGCTGCTGAAGATCGACAGTGTGCGCTCCGGTTATGGCGCCATCAACGTGCTGTGGGATCTGTCGCTGAACATACAGCCGGGCCAACTGACGGCGATCATCGGCCCCAACGGCGCCGGCAAGAGCACGCTGCTGCGCGCCATCATGGGCTTGATCCCGCTCACGCAAGGCCAGATCGTGTTCGATGGCAGCGCCTTGAAAGCAACGCCGACCTGGACCATGGCGAACCTGGGCGTGACGCTGATCCCAGAAGGACGGATGATCTTTCGCGAGATGAGTGTCGAAGAGAATCTGATCATGGGCGCCTTTGCCAAGGCGCAACGCGCCCATGTCGGCGCCCGGCTGGAACAGGCTTACCGGATGTTTCCGCGTCTGCGCGAGCGGCGCCGCCAGTTGGCAGGTTCGCTCTCGGGCGGCGAGGCGCAAATGCTGGCGCTGGGGCGCGGCTTGATGGCCAACCCGAGGCTGCTGCTGATCGACGAACCGGCACTGGGACTGGCGCCGTTGATCGTCAACGAACTGTTCGATATTCTGCTGCAATTGAAACAGGAAGGCCGCAGCATCGTCCTGGTCGAACAGAACACCCAGCGCGCGGTGGCCGTGGCCGACCATGTCCATCTGATGCAAAGCGGCAAAATCGTGCTCTCGCAAGAGGCGGCCGAGGTCGATCTGGAACGCTGGCATCGGCTGTATTTCAGCCGCTGACATGTCGGATGCTGCAAACAGCGATGCCCTGGCCAACTGGCCAGGGCATCGGATGTTCAACGATCAAAAGTCAAAGATCAGCGGTTCGGATAAATGACGACCGCGCCGCTGCCGCTGCCTTTGGCGCCGGTGTTGCCGGTATTGCCGGTATTGCCTCGGGCACCGGTGGCGCCGGTATTTCCAGTATTGCCGGTAGCGCCGGTATAGCCGGTTGCGCCAGTGTCACCGGTGGCGCCAGTGTAACCGGTCGCGCCAGTGGCGCCGGTGTTGCCCGTATAGCCGGTGGCACCGGTTTCGCCTGTGGCGCCGGTATAGCCGGTATTGCCCGTATTGCCGGCGCGGCCGGTGGCGCCAGTATTGCCGGTGGCACCGGTATAGCCGGGCTCACCTTGCGGACCGGCGGGACCTGCCGGCAGCGACAAGCAACCGCCGAGCGCGAGCATGGCCAGCATCGGGGCAATCAGTTTTGCACAAGTCATTTTTGAGTGAGTCATGATGGTTTCCTTTATTTTTTTATCAGGGCCGCGCCCCCTGCGGTGCGCGGTGATCCAGAGTCGATCAGCTTTTGGCAACCATCTTCGGTGCCGGCCGATCAGGCCTTCGCATCTGCAGCCAAGGGCCCGTTGCGACTGAGACCGAGAATACAGCGACGCCAAAATCCGGTCGGTACGCTAACGAACACATTCATGCATTCATATTTTTGGCATGCTGCGCGGTAAAAAAACGCATCATTTCGCGCGAAGCGTCGGGCCCCTTGCGATCGGTGTAACTGCCGCGCCGACTGCCGCCCGACCAGGCGTGCCCGGCGCCGTGCACCAGCCATTGCTCGGCGATCACGTTGCCGTCGCCATCGTGATGCTCGGTGCGGGTATAGCTGCGCCCGCCATCGACGCGCCCCTGCGTCACCTCTGGCGAGCCGCCACGCACGCCAGCTTGTGCCACGATCTGATCGGCATTGCGCGGATGGACAGTAGCATCGCGCTCACCGTGAAACACGATGACCGGCAGTGCAGCCCTGGCCTGGGTGCTGGCCGCCGCACCATGTTTCATCGCCGCCAGCGCCGACGGCAAGTCGTGCGCGGCGCCATACGGCAAGCCGGAATGGATGCCGATCGCGCCATACAGCTCGGGATAGCTGCGCCCCATGATGACGGCCATCGCGCCGCCGGCCGACAAGCCGGCCACATAGACTTGCGCCGCATCGATGCCATAGTCGGCTATCACTTGCTGCGTCATGCCGGCGATGATCGCGGGCTCGCCCTGGCCGCGCTGCTGGTCGGCGGCGCCAAACCAGTTCCAGCAAGACGACACATTGGCCGACTGCGCTTGCGCGGGGTACAGCACCAGGCATGGCGTTTCCTCGGCCAGCAAATTGAAGCCGGTGCCGGTGGCAAAATCATCGGGATGCTGTTTGCAACCATGCAGCATGACCACCAGCGGCAGCGCCTGACCGTGGTAGCCGGTCGGCACATACAACTTGTAGGCGCGGCTGCCGGCATGATTGGCGAACGAGTGCGCCAGGAATTGACCGGGAGCCACCGCCTCGACTTCATGCGCCTGATCCGGCTCCACCATGCCCGGCATGGCGCTGCCCGACAAATCAAAACGCATCGCCTCCAACGAGGCCGGCAAGCCGTCGGGCAGCGCCACGCCGAGCCTGGCCAGCAAATCCGGCACGAAATTGGCCGGCATGCCAGTTGGCAATCGAGCCGGCACTCCCGTTCTCGCTCCATGCGCGGGGACGATCCGGTTGGCAAGCATGTCGGGCGCCGCTGCGTCGGGCGCCGTCGCGTCGGGCGCCGCTGCGTCGGGCGCCGTCGCGTCGAGCGCCGCTGCGCTTGGCGCGGCCAGGCCCGGCGCCGGATTGATATCGCGCATGGCCTTGTCACGCATGAGCGGGCGCAATCCGGACCGGGCCTCGGCCGGCATCATTGCGGCCAGCGCATGCTGGATTTTGGCCGTCGCGGCGCCGGCTCCGCCGTTTTGCAGCAGCGCAGTCGCTTCGCGCATCAGCGTCATCATGTCGTGATTCATGTTCATCTGCTTGTTCCTTTTCAACAGTAATTGAGCGCGCCAGCAGCCCGCTATCGATTTTAACCATCTTCATGGATTCCATATACCATCCACATGGATGTTATTATAAGGTCGATGCGAAACTTGTCAAGCTGCAAATGGAATGGTTGACGCTGCTGAAAGAAGGAAGTGGTGCAGCAGGCCGGCGCGCAGCCCGGATCAAGCCTGAATCAAGCCTGGTACTTGCGCCACAGAGCGCCAAAGGCGACAGCGCCGATCGGGCGGCTGAAGAAATAGCCCTGCATTTCATCGCAGCCGTGAGCAGCGAGGAAGGCGGCCTGTTCGCGCGTCTCGACGCCTTCGGCGATCACGCGCATGTTCAAATTGTGCGCCAGCGAAATCACCGACAAGGCGATGGCGGCGTCATTGACATTGGTCGTGACATCGTCGACAAACGATTTGTCAATCTTCAGCGCATCGATCGGGAAGCGCTTCAGGTAACTGAGGCTGGAATAACCGGTGCCAAAATCGTCGAGCGAAATGCCGACGCCGATCTGCTTGAGGCGCTGCAAGACGATGGTGGCTTGCTCCGGGTCGCCCATGACGGTGCCCTCGGTGATCTCCAGACCCAAACAGGAGGCAGCGATCCCATGCCGGGACAGCATTTCTTCGACCAGTTGCGCCGTGCTTTCTTGCGCAAACTGGCTACCGGACAAATTCACCGACACCTTGATCTGGGTCAAGCCGTCGTCTTGCCAGGCCCGGATCTGGGCACAGACGGTTTCCAACACCCAGACACCGATGGCGCCGATCAAGCCGCACTCTTCGGCCAGCGGAATGAAGCATGCCGGCGCTACGCGGCCCAGGCTGGCATTATTCCAGCGCAACAACGCTTCGGCTCCCAGCACGGCGCCGCTAGCGAGGCAAACTTGGGGCTGATAGTGGACCTCGAATTCATTGCCGAGGATGGCGCCGCGCAACTGAGCCTGAATCGCCAGTTTGGCCCGGATGTCGAGGTCCATGCGCTCGGTGAAAAAAGCGTAATTGTCGCGCCCGGTTTCCTTGGCCCGAAACAGCGCCGTGTCGGCATTGCGCAGCAACTCATCGAGGCAGTTGCCGTCGTTCGGGCATGCCGCAATCCCGATGCTGGTGGTCAAAGCAATATGGCGCCCGTCGATCACCAGTTCATCGCGTAATCCGCTCAGGATTTTCTGCACCATCGCCAGCGTCGCGCCAAACTGCGCATCGTCTTGCAAGATGATCTGGAATTCGTCGCCGCCCTGGCGCAGCACGGTATCAGTCTCGCTCAGGCACGATGTCAGGAAGCGCGCCACCACCTGCAACGCCTTGTCGCCGACTGCCGGTCCGAAGGAATCGTTGATGCTCTTGAAACGATCCAGATCCAGGCACATGACCACCAGCAACTTGCCATCGCGCCGCGCCACGGCCAGTTGCAAGTCGAAGCGCTCGCTGGCGCGCTGGCGGTTGGGCAGCCCGGTCAGCGCATCGTGATACGATAAAAAATCGATCAAATGCTGCTTCGCCTTGCGTTCGCTCAAGTCCGTGAACACGGCGATGAAATTGAGCACCTTGCCGTTTGCGCCGCAGCGTGTGCTCACGCTGAGCAAGCCTGGATAGATGACCCCACTCTTGCGCCGGCTTTGCACTTCGCCCGACCAGCATCCTTGCGCCGCCAGCCCATGGCGCATCGCCTTGAAGGTAGCGTCGCTGTTGTCGCCACCGAGGCGCGTCAAGTCCTGCCCCACCATCTCTTGCTCCGTGTAGCCGGTGATGCCGCTGAAGGCAGGGTTGGCGGTGACGATCAAGCCGAGCGCATCGGTGACTGCGATCGCATCTTGCGTGGCGTCGAACATCAGGCCAGCTAGCAACAAGGAACCTTCGTTGGCGCGGCGCTGCTGCATTTCCTGCGCCAGCTTGGCAGCCAATTGTTCGCGTTCGATGGCATCCTTGCCGGCGCACAGCAACAGCGCATCGCGTTGCCGCGTCAGCGAGCGTTGCGCGCGGCCTTGATTCAGGTGGACAGCAACGCGCGCCAGCACTTCGTCATCATGGAAAGGCTGGGCAATGAAATCGACGCCCCCGGCGGCAAAACTGCGCAAACGCTGGTCCAGAGCGGCTTGCCGCGCGACAAAAATGACGGGGACGTCGCGCAACTGCGGCACGCTTTTCAGGCACAGGCACAGATCCACCCCATCGCCAGCTTGCAAGTCGGTGTTGAGCAAAATGAGTTCCGGCTGGCGCGAAAAACAGGCGCGCAATGCCTGCTTGGCACAGGCAGCTTGCTGCACGCGATGACCGGCGCTGCCGAGCAGACCGCACAGCAATGCTTGCGCGGCCGAAGCCGCACCGACGATCAGAATATCGCCCTGGGTCGGGCTCTCGATTGCACGTTGAACAGCGTGTTGAATGTGATCCTGGCTGTGATCCTGATTGTGATCCTGAATATGCGGCTCCGGCGAGTCAAGATGGATGAGTATTGTTACGGGCGTTGGCGCTGACTGTATCCATCGGCGCCGCGATGAAATCGCATGGTCATGCTATTGGCAGCCATCATATACCCGCAGGCACGATTGGCGCCTGATTGAGGTCGGCGCAAGCGAGCGCCGTGCTCAGATACAAGTGCCCGCTGAGCTCTTGCAGCAGCTCGCTGTCCTTGAGCCGGTCCAGCACCGGCCCTTTCACTTCGGCCAGATGCATCTTGATCTGGCGAAAGGCCAGGGCCCGGTTCAGCTCGGCCAGCACCAGCATCGCGGTGCTGTCGATCTGGTTCACCGCCGACAGCACCAGCACCAGGTGGCGGGTGTCGGGGCACAGCAGCAACGCTTCTTCAACATGGTCCTTGACTGCATCGACATTGCCGAAAAACAAACCGGCATCGATGCGCAGCAACAAGATCTCGGGCAAGGTCTCGCCCGGATAGCGCAAGATGTTGCGGTAATGCTCGCTGCCTGCGATGCGACCCAGCACGGTGACCCGGGGCCGGCTGGCGCGCCAGATCATGGTGCCCATCGATAGCAGCACCCCGCTGACGACGCCGGCTTCGATCCCCAGCACCAGCACGCCGGCCATCGTCGCCAGCAAAGCGAGCCCATCGGCGCGGTCGTAATGCCAGGTTTTTTTCAAGGTATCGACATCAAGCATGCCCGACACCGCAAAGATGATGGTCGCCGCCAGCACCGGCAATGGCAACAAGGCCAGCCAGCCGGTGGGCGCCACCAGCGCCAAGGCCAGCAATGCGGCGGTGATGACGGAGGCCAGCGGCGTATTGGCGCCAGCCGAAAAATTGACCGCCGAACGCGACAAGCTGCCGGTCACCGGAAATCCACCCGAGACGGCACTGGCCAGGTTGGCGGCGCCCAGACCGATCAATTCCTTGTTCGTCAGCAGCTTTTCGCGCCGCTTCAACGCCAGCGTTTGCGCCGCCGACATGCTCATCAAAAAAATGATGAACGCGATCGAGAGTGCCGGCGACAGCAAGGGCCGCCAGTGCTGGTTCGAAAAAGCCAGTGTCAGATGCGGCAAGCCGGCCTCCACATGGCCGGTGGTGCGCACGCCAGCTAGTGCCACATCCAGCGCCAGCACCAGCACGCTGCCGGCCATCACCACCAGCATCGGCGCCAGGCGCGCAGCGATGTCGGCCACACCAGCGCGACAGCCCAGGCGCAGCAAGGCGCTGGAAAAATGGCGGCGAGCCAGCCACAGCGCCAGCAGGCTGGCTGCGCCCAACAGTGCGCTTGGTCCGTGAAAATCGGGCGCTTGCGCACCGAGTAGCGCCGGCACCTGGCCCAGCAAGATCAGGATCGCGGCGCCATTGCTGAAGCCGCTGATGACGGGGCGCGACAAGAAATTGGCCAGAAAACCGAGACGCAAGCCACCGCACAGCAACAAGATGGCAGCGCTCATCAACGCCAGTTGGGCCGCGAGCACCGCGTATTGGGTTGA
>CANFGA010000157.1 GCA_947446335.1 Oxalobacteraceae bacterium
CTATACCGGTCAATTTGCCTGTGCGCCTGGCGGAGTTCGAGCTGAGCGTCGAGATTGCCCGATCCTATGCCGACCCTGATATCTCGCATTTTTTACGTTCACATGAAGCAGAAAAGACGTTGTTCTTGTCTGACTTTTACATGAGCGCAGAAATGCTGGGCCGTCTGCTGGCAGCCAAAGGGCTGGACACGCTGGTTGCCGAAGGACTGTCGTCGTGCGATGTGGGGCTCAACAAACGATCTGGACAGATTTTTCGACACCTTCATTCGCTCCATGCTGTCTCGCCAGACCAGCATATACACATCGGCGACAACGAGTGGTCCGATGTGTTGTCGCCGCGTGCACTCGGCGTGAATGCCCTGCATTACCTGCCTGAATCCGCGCACACCGCTCGCCTTGCACGGGAGCACTTGTTTTCGTCCAGGGATGCGTTGTTCGACCATCTCCGCAGGGATGGTTCCGCTCTCGCTAGGGATGCAGGTAAGGGCTTGCCGGTTAAACAGGCTGCAGCCCTGCACTTAGGTGCTGAGGCCGCGCCGTTGTTCATCGGATTCGCGCTCTGGATCGCGGAGCAGGCCATTCTGCAGAAGCTCGACCGGCTGTACTTCTTCACTCGGGAGGGCGAGTTCTTCCACAAGGTTTTCTGCGCGCTCTTCCCGCAAGGCCGGATGTCCGGCCACGTTCTGCCGCCCGCCGATATCCTCGCGGTGAGCCGGTTGAGCACGTTTGCTCCCTCGATGAAAGACGCATCTATCCAGGAATTGTCCCGGATATGGTCTTTGTTCAAGGTACAGAGCGTTTCAGGTCTGTTCACCACCTTGGGTCTGAACATCGGGAAGTTCTCGGAACTGCTCGACACGCTGGGTTTGAAGGAAGCGGATGTCATCCGTGATCCTGAAAATAGCCCGGTACTGCGACAGCTGTTCGAAACGCCGGCATTCGTCGAAGCCGTCAAGGACGCCTTGGCATCACAGGCCAGCCTGTTGAAAAGTTATTTGAGGCAGAGTGGAGTGAACGCGGGCGAGCGGTTCGGCATAGTCGATATTGGCTGGCGAGGGACCATACAGGACAATATTTCAGTGCTGGTACCCGACGCACATTTTCATGGAATGTACCTAGGTTTGCGCCCTGTCATCAATGCCCAGCCGGGGAACGCGACCAAGGCCGCCTTCGGGCCTGATGAAAATATATCCAGCGAACCCAGTGCGCTTTTCACGAACTTCGCCGCCATGGAGTTGCTCTGCAACTCTCCTTATGGAAGTGTAGTCGGTTACACCTTGGAAGACGGGCATACTGCCCCGCAGCGCCAGGTCGACCAAGGAGAAAACACGGCGTACTGCGAGTTCGTAGGACCGTTCCAGGAAGGCGTTCTGCTTGCGTCGCAGCATTGGCAGTCATATTTGGAGCGCTATGTAGTTTCCAGTAATGAATTGCACACGACGGCGTTACATGTGTGGGATACGCTTCGTCGAACACCAGATGAAGGGCTAGTGGACGTATATCTGTGTACCCCACAGCACGACATATTTGGCTATGGCGAGATTTTCAAGCGCAGCCATTACCCTTCGTTGACCACCATCTTCCTGTCTCCCGTTCTGGCTTCGAGAAGGCGGCAACTGATCGAATTCATTCGCCGGGTTCAATGGTCAGAAGCCATTGAAAACGCCAAGGATATTGGCTGGCTCCATCGCGGCATATTGCTCTTGGCGTTCCGAGCAGCCCACTTGGTCAAACGTGTAAATTTGAAGATGAAACTCACCAAACGGAGTAAGAATGCGCAACTGTGACGCCGTGATTGTCAACTACAACGCGGGCACTTTGCTTACCGAATCTGTTCAATCGGTGCTGGCTGAGGGGGCTAGGCATGTCTTCGTGGTGGACAACGATTCGCATGACAAAAGTTTGGCTTATTTGGAAGCTGTCATTTCCAATCATTGCGTTCGTATCATCAGGAATAGCAAGAATCTCGGTTTTGCCGCAGCTTGCAATATCGGCGCTCACGCATCCGATGCTGATGCCTTGTTGTTCCTCAATCCAGACAGCGTACTCGCTCCTGGTGCTTTATGTCTCCTGATTGAAGCGCTGGAAAGCAGCCCTTCGGTTGGCATGGCGGGCGGTTTGCTCACCAATGCCGACGGGACCGAACAGGCCGGCGGGCGGCGCGCCATTCCGACGCCGTGGCGCTCTTTCGTGCGCGCTTTCGGCTTGAGCCGTTTTGCCGATCGCTGGCCGAAGCTGTTTTTCGATTTTCATTTGCACAAGCAGCCGTTGCCGAATCGACCGATCGAAGTCGAGGCGATTTCTGGTGCCTGCATGCTGGTCAGGCGCGAAGCTGTGCAGGATGTTGGCTTGTGGGACGATGCGTATTTTCTGCACTGCGAAGATCTGGATTGGTGCATGCGCTTTCGCTTGAAGGGATGGAAGATATTGTTCGTGCCAACGGCGCGCATCACACATGCGCTGGGCGTTTGCGGCCGCAGCCGTCCCATTTTTGTCGAGTGGCACAAGCACAAGGGCATGCTGCGTTTTTACAATAAATTCTTCCGGCATCAGTATCCGGGCGCTCTGATGGTTCTGGTGGCGACAGGTGTGTGGCTGCGCTTTGGCCTGGTTGCGGCCGTTCATACTGCCAAGCGCGTGGCACGTGCGCTGGGATTAGCGCGTGCTTGATGTTAACTGCCGCACAGGGGTTCTTGGCGCGACCAGTCTGGTGGGCTCATGCCTGCTGCCGTTGCTGATCGACTCAGGTGTTGCCGTGATCGCCCATTCGAGGCGGGATACGTTCGAACAGGCTGGCGATGGCGTCGAATGGCGTTTGCTTGGCGATGCTGTTGAATCTTGTATCGAGTTGATTCCTTGCTGGATTTGCGTCGCCCCAATCTGGATCTTGCCGGACTATTTTGACTTGCTCGAAGCGCATGGCGCGCGGCGCGTACTGGTGTTGTCATCCACCAGTCGTTACACCAAGGATGATTCGCATGACCCACATGAACAGGAGGTCGCGGTTCGACTCGCTGATGCAGAGGCGCGGTTGCAGCATTGGGCCGAGAGCCATGGTGTGGAATGGGTGGTTTTGCGCCCGACTCTGATCTATGGGATGGGGCGCGACAAGAACATTGCCGAGATTGCGCGCTTCATCCGCCGCAGCGGTTTTTTTCCCTTGTTTGGCAAGGCTTGCGGCTTGCGCCAGCCGATTCATGTGCAAGATGTGGCGGGTGCTTGCGTGGCAGCCTTGCAGACTCGCTCTGCGGCGAATCGTTCTTATAATATTTCTGGTGGCGAAACCTTGAGCTATCGGGCGATGGTGTTGCGCGTTTTCGCTGCGCTCGGGCGTCGACCTCGCTTGCTGACGGTGCCGTTGTGGGCCTTCAGCCTGGCGGTGACGGTATTGCGGCGTGTGCCGCGTTATCGACAATGGTCTAGCGCGATGGCTCAGCGGATGAACCGCGATCTGGTATTCGATCACGTTGATGCTGCGCGCGACTTCGGATTCAAACCAAGGCGGTTCGTGCTGGACGCCGATGATTTGCCGTCATAGGGGCTTATGTTGGCGAGTGGATTTTACGCTTTCGTTACACTACTGCGTTTGCGAGTGCAACTCGTTTCGCAAGCAGACAGCATGCTTCCTCCTCGATTGTCTGCTTCATTTGCACGAGAATTATAAGTTATCTTAATAGTATTTACTATCTAGAAGTTCACCCGCTCAAGCTCCACCACCAGCGGCATCTTGCGCACTTGCGTATGAATCGAGCCGATGTATTCACCCAACACACCGATGAAGAAGGCTTGGGTTGCGCCAAAAAAGAAAATGCCGATCACGATCGGGGCGGTGCCGAGTTGAAAGGAATTCCAATACAACAGTTTCGCCATCAAAAAGATGAACGCCACCAGCAGACTCAGAAAGGATAATGCGAAGCCTCCCATCGCCATCAGGCGCAGTGGCATCTTGGAGTGATTGGTAATGCCCAGCATTGCAATGTCGTATAGCGTGTAAAAATTGTTCTTCGTGATGCCGCCGGTGCGTCTGGGCTGCTTGAATGGGACGGTGGCAATCGGAAAACCGATTTCGCACAACAGGCCGCGAAAATAAGGATAGGAATCCTGAATATTGCGCAAAATGTCAACCACCACCCGGTCAAACAGACCGGCGCCGGTCGCATTCTTCACTAGAGGTACTTCGGATATGCGCGTGATGAAACGGTAATAGACCTTGCGTACAAAGAACATCAATGATGATTCTTGGCTTTCCGGCTTGACCGCCAGTACCGTCTTGTAGCCTTCTTCCCACTTCTTGATGAATTCGGCGATCATTTCCGGCGGGTCCTGCAGATCGGAGGCAATCAAGACGCAGGCGTCGCCACGAGACTGAAGAATGGCGTAATAAGGCGATTTGATATGCCCGAAATTGCGCGCGTTGACGATCAGTTTGACCCGCTTGTCGCGCGCTGCAATTTCCTTGATTTTTTGGACCGTGCTGTCGGTCGAGGCATTGTCGATACAGATATGCTCATAATCGTAGGGCAGCGTAGCCATGACTGCGACGATCCGCGCATACAATTCGTTGATATTATCCTCCTCGTTGTAACAAGGAGTGACGATACTTATCAACTTTCTTGCCGAAATTTCATCAGTCATTTTTATACACCCAGTGATTCATCAATATCCAGCTCAGCACGACACTGAGAGGTATGCAGATAGCTTGCCCCAGGTAGGGATTCAAAAGAAAATAGTTGGTCAAGCCGCTTAACAAAGCGGCATTGACACCGTAGATCAGCGCATAGGCTGCAACAAATTTTCCAAAAACCAGCCAACCGCCATTGCCATCGAATACCATGCGCCCAAAGCTAAAGTAATTGAAAATGACGCCGGCCACTGTGGCGAAGAACAAGGCTACGAGATAAGGTGTGTTAAAAAACAACAATCCTGCATATACGGTGTAACCAAAGGCCGTGTTCAGCAAGCCGGCACCCAGAAATTTGATGATTTTCGGGTCAGCGAATTTTCCGAGCACGGTGAGCGCACTCATCGCTGGTCCATGTCGTTTGCAACAGTATCGAGAATGGCTTGCATTTCGATCTCGATCGCATCTTGTGACGTCAATCTCGGACGATAGCCAAAATCAGCAGCGCGGTCATTTTTTGAATAATAATGCGGCTTGTTGCCAGTGGCATTCACGCTGACGTTGCCTTCGATGATCTGATACTGCAAGCCGAATTTTTTCTGCATCGCAGCGAGCAAGGCGGGCTTGTCTATGGCAGCGAGGCTGTAGCAATCGACGGCCGCATTGGCAGCAGGTGCTGCCAATATGGCGCAAACCAGACGATGGAAATCGAGCGGATGCAGATAATCGCGCACGATGTAATCGGGCGAAGTCTGCAACACGCTCTGGTCGCGAATGGCGCGCAGCACGTCGCTGATCAAAAAGCGCGCCGACATGTCCTGCGTGCGGCTGACATAATTGAACACCCGGATGTCGACGATAGGCAGTTGCGGCAGCGAGCGATGGCGGCATTCCGCATGCAGCTTGGCGATCGCATACCAATCCTGCGGTTGCACATTGTTGATCGCAACCGATGCTATCGTGTTCCGGTCGACCGCTTGCTCGAAGCGGGAACCATAGGCGGCACCGCTGCTGAGAAAGAGATAGCGACACGCCGGATGGCATCGCACATAATCGAGTGCCAAGGTATCGTATTTCAGCGTGACATCAAAAATCGCTGCGCCCATCAATATGGCCTGGGCCGGATTGCCGACACCGACGAAATTGATGATGGCATCAAAGCGTTGATCGATACCGAAAGCGTCGAAATCGGCGCTCTCGTATCGTCCCGCCAGGCCGATGCTGGCCAGCCAATCGCGCACGGCTTCGGGACGACGCGCAAACAGCGTCAATGCGTGCTGGTCATGCGCGGCGAATGACAGCACCAGATCTTTGGCGATCGCGCTGGTGGCGCCGAGGATGGCTATGCGCATGACTGCGTTTATCCCAAAGAAGATGCGCAGGCATGGCCTGATGGCCGCACAGGCATCATGCTTGAGAAGCAGAAAACCAGCGCCATGTCTTGTCGATGGTCTGCGCGAGGGTGCAAGTTTGCGCCACCCCCAGCCGCTGCCGAGTGCTGGCGATGTCTGGAAACAAATCGTCCTGACCCGTTTGCCGCGATGGCAGCGTGTTGAATACGACATGCGGCTTGCGCACGGCCCGTTCGCCGATGAGACTGACCAAGTCAATATGCGAAATGGGGTCAGGGCTGCCCATGTTATAGATTTCACCGTCACGGCCGTTGATCAGCGCAGCCAGAGTCCACCAGGCTGCGTCGCTGCCGTACAGATAGCTGCGGCGCGCATTGCCGTCGCCGTGGATGCGAATATCGCCACCAGCAAAAAGATCACGCAAGAAGTTGTTGATGGCCCACGGTCGATCCAACCCCTGATACGGCCCGGCAAACGTGAACGGCCGAACGATGCTGACCGGCATCCGAAATTGGCTGCGGTAGATCGCTGACAGGTTCTCGGCAGCACGCTTGGCTTCTGCGTAGACGCTGTGCAATTGGCCAGATGGAATGGGAAAATACTCGGTCTCGCCCAGCGCACCCGGTCGGGTCGGCGCGCCGTTCACCAGGCAGGAACTGACATTGAGGAAGCGCGTCAATTTGCTCAACTGACTGGCAGCATCGAGTGCGTTGTTGGTGCCCATGACCGTCGTTTGATGGACGCGCAGCGGATCCGAAGAATGGACCCGGTTATCGGGAATGCCGGCAGCATGCACGACGAAATTGGTATCGGCCGCAAATTCGAATGACGAACGCACATCTTGCGACTTCAGATGGATGTCGTCGCGCACGGACAGGTGTGGATATTTTTGCGACCAGTCATTCGTGTTACGCGCATACAAGTCCAACGTGATACCCAGCCGATGCTCATCATTGAGCACCGCCACCATCTCGGCGATCCAGGTACCGAGAAAGCCGGTGCCACCGGTGACGGCGATGCGCTGCAAATGCAACTTGGAGCGCACCTCGGGTTGCCCGGCACAGGCCAGCAAACAGTCCTGGCGAATTTCAGCGTAGCGATCGATGGTCATGACTCACCCTTCACGGCTGCGTTTTGTGCGGCGAGGTCGCGTGCGACCTCGATGATCAAGCTTTCCTGCCCTGCCACGGCATTGCGTTTCCCCAAGCCAAAGAAAATGTCGCGCGCATC
>CANFGA010000158.1 GCA_947446335.1 Oxalobacteraceae bacterium
GCTTGAGCTTACGCTGCCGCGCAGCCAAGACCAACGAACTCTTGCAGCGATCGATATGCGTTTTTCGCATGTTCAAGAATACAGTTGAACAATGCAGCTCAGTAAAACTGGTCGAACAGCACCACGCACCAGGTCGCCACAGCCAAACCAAAAGACAGCAACACGGCGGCGCTGCCGAAATCCTTGGCATTCTTCGACAAGGGATCGCGCTCCAGCGAGATCCGGTCGACCACCGCTTCGATCGCCGAGTTGAGCAACTCGACGACCAGCACCAGCACCAGCACGCCGATCAGCACCAGGCGCTGAACAGCCGACAGCGGCAATCCCAGCGCGACTGCAACACCGATCACGAGCAAGACCAGTTCTTGCCGAAATGCATGTTCATGCCGCCATGCTGCCTTGAAGCCATCGATCGAGTAGAAGAACGCCGAAAAAATGCGCTTCAGCCCGCTCTTGCTCTTGAATTCGCTCACTGGTTGCTCCATGCGGCTTTTCTCTGGTGAATTGACGCGGACATTATGCCCGCAGAGCAAGGATAGTTCATGAAAATTGATAAACAGGCACCATGGAATTCCTTATTTTTTCACATCATGGTATAAAGGGACTCAATATACCGCACTGCACCAACCACATGATGAAAATTGAACCCACAGCAACGCCAAAAACGACGATCCAGGTCATCGAACGGATGGTTTCATTGCTCGATGCGCTGGCCAAATATACCGATCCGGTCAGCCTGAAGGAATTGTCGAAAGTGTCAGGCCTGCATCCATCGACCGCACACCGGATCTTGAACGACATGGTAATCACCCGCTTTGTCGACCGCGTCGAACCAGGCACTTATCGACTCGGCATGCGCTTGCTGGAACTGGGCAACATCGTCAAAAGCCGGCTCAGCGTGCGTGAAGCGGCGGTCGACTTCATGCGCTCGCTGCACAAGAAGACCCAACAAACGATCAACCTCTCGGTGCGCCAAGGCGACGAGATCGTCTACATCGACCGCGCCTTCTCCGAGCGCTCGGGCATGCAAGTGATGCGTGCGATCGGCGGGCGCGGCCCGCTGCATCTGACCTCGACCGGCAAGCTGTTTCTATCGGTCGACGAAGCGAAGGCGATCCGCTCCTACGCAACGCGCACCGGCCTGGCCGGGCATAACAAGAATTCGATCACCGATCTGGACAAACTGGAGCGCGAACTGAGCCTGGTGCGCGCGCGCGGCTATGCGCGCGACAATGAGGAACTTGAACTCGGCGTGCGCTGCATGGCGGCCGGCATTCGCGACGATACCGGGAAACTGATCGCCGGCCTGTCAATTTCAGCGCCGGCCGATCGGCTACAGGAAGAGTGGCTGGAGGAATTGATCGACACGGCGAACCAGATTTCGGCGACCCTGGGCTACATCCCGGAATCTTGACAGCGCCTCCCGGCGCTGGCATCAGCCGCCGGGCAAGGACATGCCGGTCGGCTTGAGCCCTTCCAGCCATTTGCGCATGCGGCCGGCGTCGGCGGTGCGCGATTGCGTGCCTTTGGAATCGAGAAATACCATGATGACAGCGCGCCCTTCGATCTTCGCTTGCATCACCAGGCAGCGCCCTGCTTCGTTGATGAATCCGGTTTTTTGCAAGCCGATGTCCCAGTCAGGATTGTTCACCAGGCGATTCGTATTGCCGTAACGCATGGGCACACCATTGGGCTCGACGATGGTTTTTTGATCGGTCGAATACTGGCGCAGCAAAGGTTCATTGTGCGCTGCCATGGCCAGTCGCGCCAGATCGCGGGCGCTGGCCACATTCGACTTGGACAAGCCGCTCGAATCGACGTAATGCGTGTCGTTCATCCCCAGCAACTTGGCCTTGGCATTCATCGCCGCGACAAAGGCTGTCAAGCCACCCGGATAATTGCGCCCGAGCGCCGATGCAGCGCGGTTTTCCGAGCTCATCAATGCAATATGCAGCATGTCGGTACGGCTCAACTCGGATCCGATCTTCAGCCGTGAACGG
Organism: Oxalobacteraceae bacterium; assembly: GCA_947446335.1. Classification (GTDB taxonomy): domain Bacteria; phylum Pseudomonadota; class Gammaproteobacteria; order Burkholderiales; family Burkholderiaceae_D; genus Janthinobacterium. Next base: position 2,001 of record CANFGA010000158.1, read on the forward strand.
GTGAATTTTTCACGGTCGATATCCTCGTCGGTCACTTTCAGCATCTCGTTCATGTCTTGACGCGCCTGAACGACGACCAGTCCAGTCATCAATTTAGTGATCGATGCGATCGGTAACGCGACGTTGGCGTTTTTCTCGAACAAGACTTCCATGTTCGATTGGTCGAGCACCAGCGCCACGCTGGACTTCAGATCGAGCGGGTCGCGCGTCAGATTCAGCCCGGCCAGATCGCCCATCGTTTGCACGCTGGGTGCGGCGACCCGGACGCTTTGGATCACGGTCTTGCGTTTGCCGCGCACCACCACCGTGCGCTTGGACGTGCGGCGCTCTGCCTTGGCCGCGCGCGTGCGCACGACAACCCGACTTTTCTTGACGACGACTTTTTTCGCGGCGCTTTTTTTGGTTGATGCCCCGTTGCCCGTTGCTTGCGCCTTGACGGCTTGAGCAGGAGCAAACACCAGCAGCAATGAAAAAAGTGCGCTCAGCGCAAGTTTGAACATTCGGTAATTCCCTGTAATACGAACAGAAGATCTGAACTGACGATCTCTGTTGCAGTGTAGCAAAATGACGATCGACCGCAAGCGAATTTCACATCGAAATGAGCGCCTCGTGCGCCTTCACAAGCTGCGCCCGGCCATCCGATGTGGAAGACGATCTTAATCAAGAAACCGAACGAATCCGGACAATGGCTCGCGCTCCGTCAGCAAGCTGTTTTCTATCTTGTCATGGTCGGCAAATCCAAGCGCCATCCCGCACACCACCGTCTCGCTGGGTGGCAATTGCAGCACGTCGGCGATGATCCGGTGATATTGCGTGAATGCCGCCTGGGGGCAGGTATCGAGCCCGCGCCCGCGCGCCGCGACCATGATGTTTTGAAGAAACATGCCGTAATCGAGCCACGAGCCCTTTTCCATCACGCGTTCAATCGTGAAAATGAGGCCGACCGGCGCGCCAAAGAAATCATAGTTGCGACCATGCTGGGCTGCCATCCCGGCCTTGTCTTCGCGCGTCAAGCCCAGCAGTGCATACAGATCCCAGCCGACCTTGCGGCGCCGATCGATAAACGGTGAAACCCAGGTGGTCGGATAGTAGGCGTACTCTTCCTTGTGCTGGCGCGCCACTTCCGGGTCAAAGTGCGCCGCCAGTATCTGCTGCGACAAGCGCTGCTTGATCTCGCCGGTCAGCACATAGACCTTCCAAGGCTGGGTATTGGTACCCGATGGCGCGCGCGCGGCCACTTGCAAAATTTGCTCCAAGTCTTCGCGAGCCACCGCGTCGGGCAAGAATGCGCGTATCGAGCGGCGACTCGTGATGGCGGCGTCGACGGCTTGTTGTTCATCATTTGAAATCATGGCATGCTCCGGTTCTATTTTTTAACAACAAAGACAACGCCGATCACCGCCACCAGCATGCCGGCCAGACCGAGCGCATTGAAGGCTTCACCGAACATCATCCACGCCATCACGGCGGTGACAGGCGGCGTCAGGTACAAGAGACTGGTGACTCTGGTCGCATCGCTGCTGCGGATCAGCGCAAACAACAGGAAAATGGCGCCGATCGACAAGCCGAGCACCGACCATAGCAGCGCACCCACAAAACGCGGGGTCCATTGCACTTGCGTGAAAGCGGGGGTCAAATCTTCGAAGATGATCGCCAATGGCAGTACGATGGCGATCGATGCGGCAAATTGAATCACGGTTCCGGTACGCAAATCGAAACGCGGACAATAATGCTTTTGGTACAGCGTGCCGGCGGTAATCGAGGCCAGTGCGAACAGGCACAGCAGGATGCTGGCGGTGGACAAGCCGACCAGTTGCACTTTGGCCGCCACCACCAATCCCACGCCACACAGGCCGAAGAGCAGGCCCAGCCACTGACGCGGGCGCACCGATTCGCCGATCAAGGGCGCAGCGAAGGCGGTCAGGATGGGCTGCATGCCCACGATCAGCGCCGACAAGCCGGCCGGCATTCCCAGTTTGATCGCGCACCAGACGCCGCTCAGATAGCCGGCATGCAGCAAGATGCCGGAAAAGGAAATATGCCAGACATTACCCTTGGGCCAGGGCGCCTTGATCAACAGCACCAGCGGCAGCAAGACCAGGAGCACCCCGGCGAAGCGCAACAACAGGAAGGTCAGCGGAGGGGCATAAGGCAAGCCGAATTTGGCGGCGATAAACCCGGTACTCCACAACAAGACAAAAAATCCGGGCAATGCGCCGGGCAACGCCAGCAATGCAGAAGCGGTTTTGTTGATGCCGGTGCCGGTCACTCGGGGATTGGACATGCTGGATCGATTCGGGAATATGGTGTGATGCTGCAACCGGCATTGCAGCACCGACGTCACAGTCTACCATGTCAGCACTGATCAGGTGCTCGCAGCCGGGCTCAGCAGGGCTACAAACACAGAATAAGCGCTTGCTGCGGCGGCAACAGGCTTTGTTGCAGCGCACAAAAAATCGCTTGACTTAATTATTGAAGGCTCTAGAATAGCAATTGTTGCACTGCACAATTCATTGTCAGTCTGAAATCAGATTCATCTGAAGCCTTATTCAAGCATTCATTATTCAAGCATTCATTTAGCAGCCCCACCCACTTATTGGAGTAACCCATGTTTTCGATCCCTGAGCAATTTTCGACCGCTACCAAAACCAGCATGGAAGCCCAGTTTGCCATTTTCTCGACCCTGACCGGCAAGGCCTTCGAAGGCGTCGAGAAGCTGATCGACCTGAACCTGAACGCTGCCAAATCGTCGATGGAAGAAGCTTCGGCCACAGCCAAGCAATTGTTGTCGGCCAAGGATGCACAAGAATTTTTCTCGCTGAGCGCTGCACAAGCCCAGCCAACTGCCGAGAAAGCAACGGCATACGGTCGCCAACTGGCCGCGATCGCTGCCGATACCCAAGCCCAATTCACCAAAACGGCTGAAACGCAAATCGCTGAAACCAACAAGAAAGTCGTCGCGCTGGTGGAAGAAGTGAGCAAAAATGCCCCAGCCGGTTCGGAAAATGCAGTGGCGATGTTGAAATCGGCCATCGACAATGCGAACGCCAGTTTCGAACAGTTCAGCAAGAGCAGCAAGCAAGCCGCCGAAACCATCGAAACCAACCTGGCATCGGCTGTCAGCCAGTTCACCCAAGCAACTGAAAAAGCAGCACCAAAAGCTGGCAAGAAGTAATTGGCGAGAGCCAGGTTCAACCGGGGTTGCAGTCGCGCGATTTATCCACGACATCGCACCCCGATTGAACCTAGTCCCGGATAAAAAAATGCCACGGCAAACAAGCCGTGGCATTTTTTTGTTCCAGCAACCAGAGAATCACTCGCCCAGATAAGCAGCCTTGACGCGCGGGTCGTCCAGCATGTCGCTCGCATTGCCGGTCATCGTGATCAAGCCCGAGTCCATCACATAGCCCCGGTCTGCCGCCTGCAGCGCCAGTTTCGCATTTTGCTCGACCAGCAAGATCGTCATGCCTTCGCTGGAAACCTTGCGGATCACTTCGAAAATCTTTTCGACCATGATCGGCGAGAGCCCCATCGATGGCTCATCGAGCAGCAACAGCTTCGGATGGCTCATCAAGGCGCGCGCCATCGCCAGCATCTGTTGCTCGCCACCCGACAAGGTTCCGGCCATCTGTGCTGCGCGCTCTTTCAAGCGCGGAAACACATCGAACCATTTTGCGATGTCATCGTCGATGCCGGCCTTGTCATTGCGGGTGTAAGCGCCCATCATCAGGTTTTCCTGAATCGACATGCGGGTAAATACGCCGCGCCCTTCCGGCACCATCGCCAGATTTTTCTCGACCAGATGAAATGATTTCGATCCTTTCAGCGACTCGCCCAAATAAGACACCACACCCTCGACCTTGCATTCGGGCAACGTACCGGTAATGGCTTTCAGCGTCGTGGTCTTGCCGGCGCCGTTGGCGCCGATCAGCGCGATCAACTCACCCTGATTGACTTCCATGTCGATGCCCTTGACGGCCTTGATGCCGCCGTAGGAAACCTTCAGCCCTGCTACTTTCAATACATTGTTGCTCATTGATGCGACCCTCCCAGATAGGCTTCAATCACTGCCTTATTTTTTTGTATCTCTGCCGGCAAACCCTCGGCGATCGGCTTGCCGTATTCCAGCACCGTGATCCGGTCGCACAAGCCCATCATCAATTTCACGTCGTGTTCGATCAACAGCACGGTGGTGCCGATGCCCTTGATCTTGACCAGCAATTCGCGCAGCGCCAGTTTTTCAGTGGCATTCATGCCGGCCGCCGGCTCGTCGAGCGCCAGCAGTTGTGGATCGGTAGCCAGCGCACGGGCGATTTCGAGCCGGCGCTGATCGCCATACGACAGAAAGCGCGAGGTACGATTGGCAAACTGGCCGATGCCGACGAAGTCGAGCAATTCCATGGCACGGGCCCGGATCGATGCCTCTTCGACGCGCGCCGCCTTGTGCCGGAATACGGCGCCGAACACGCCCTGATGCGAGCGCACATGGCGCCCCACCATCACGTTTTCGAGCGCCGTCATCTCGCCAAAAAGGCGGATGTTCTGGAAGGTGCGCGCGATGCCCGCCTTGGCTACTTCATGCGGCGCCGAAGGCGAATACGGCTTGCCAGCCAGTTCGAACGTGCCGGTATCGGGCTGATACAGGCCGGTGATGACGTTGAAGAACGTGGTCTTGCCGGCACCATTGGGGCCGATCAAGCCATAAATCTGGCCCTTCATGATCTTGATGCCGACATTGGTCAATGCCTGCAAGCCGCCGAAGCGCTTGTTCACGCCTTCGATGTTAAGAATAATCTGTTCGCTCATCTGTTTTCTGCTCCTATGCTGGAATGACGCCGGACGACGGCTCTGGCTTGTCGATGTCACCATCGGGCCGGTCTTCGCTCTTGGGCGCTGGCCACAGGCCGGAAGGACGGTTCAGCATGATCAAGACCATGGCCAGACCGTACAGCAACTGGCGCAGCACTTCCGCTTCGATGATGATGCGGCCGAACACCGCCTGCTGAGCCGGCTCTACCGCATGGCGCAATACTTCAGGCAAGGCGGCCAATATCAGGCCGCCCATGATCACGCCCGGCACGTGGCCGATGCCGCCCAGCACCACCATCGCCAGCACTGCAATCGATTCGGTCAATGAAAACGATTCCGGCGACACGAAACCCTGGAACGACGCAAACATCGCGCCAGCCACGCCGGCGAACGA